>NZ_BAFM01000017.1 GCF_000334895.1 Halococcus agarilyticus
AACATCGAGAATGAGTATCTTTCCAAGAGATTTATAGAATACAAAACAAGCAGCACCTCGCATTCAAATTCTCTCGAAGAAATGGGACAAATTTCGGCGTATTTTGGCTTTATCCATTCTCTATTGCTTTCAGAAATGCGAGATAAAGATAATGTGCGATTTCTAAGGACCTACGTGCGTCTGTTAGAATTCCGAGCCGAGCGAGCAATTCGTATGGAGAACCATCATGTTTTTGGAGAAGATATACCTACAGCTAATGACGAGAGTAGTTCAGCATCCACGCAGTTTTGGAATTCTTTTCTATTTACTATAAAATATGTTGATAATACAGAGATTTATCGCGAAATTCTCGACAACTATCTCGATGCTGTACTGAAATCGATCATGGAAAATGAGAGGTACATGCGTATGTATAGTGACATACCTAGCAGGGAAGATAGGACGAAGTATGAAGACCAACGTGTTAGATGGGGAAGAATTATTGAGAATCATTATAATGAGTTACTTCGAGAAATGCACCGATATTGCACAAATATAGATTTGGACGAAGGTTCAGAAGTTATATCAGCATTTGACTGGAGTATGAGTAGATTGGCGGGGGAAATACTTGAGTCGAATGGAGGAATTGAATTACGGAAGCGACTGCTATCAAACCTGACGTACTACCATGGTATGATCTGCATAATAGGGCATGAATATGAAGGATATGTTTTCACATCCTACTTGGATGTGACGGTTCTATATGAAAGGGTCAAAGAAGAAGATGATGAAATATCCGACGAGAATATAGAGTTGATTATGCTAGTGTTAGATCGAATTGAGGAATACATTAACGCACTTGATGATATAGACCGCTATATGGACGTATTTTCGTCGATATCTTTAGAGGCATATGAAAGTAACCCAGGTATAATAGAACGAATTGTTGATATATCAATAGACTACCTAGAAAGCCATGAAGGTGACGACCTGAATCTCACCCCAGTAATTGAGAAAGCAATAGAGGAATTTGAGCCGGAACTATCTGCTGATACAGTCGAAAGAATTGAGTGCGTACTTAACGACCAAGATGACAGATAAAAACAATCTATGAAAGAAAATATCAATCGGCAAATAAAGCATGTGATAGAGGTTCTACGAAAGTCTCGCCGGATAATACTCGGAAGAGCATCGACAGCTACCTCCATACGTACTAGAGGACATACAGAAATCTACCGCCAGAACGCATTATGCGTTTCTAGATTGGAATTTCTATCGGTCTATTAGTGGATTGTAGAACGAAACGCCATGTTCCTCGGTTCACAGCTCGCGGGCTTCTGGGGCGATTGCACACCCCACACCACTCCCGACGGCGCGTAGCTCAACAGAAGTTCTGAGTGGCGTACACCCGCGTCCGGCCGTCCTGGCGCTCGACGTACACGCCGATCGCCTCCTGACGCCAGTAGGACTTGAGGAGGTTCTCCCGGTGGCTCGTGGAGTTCATCCAGCCGTTCACGATCCCCTGGGCGAGCTCCTCGGGCGTCTCGTAGCGCACCGACCGATCGTCCATCCGCACCGGCGCGTCGTAGTAGGTGTAGAGGATGTTCTCGCCGCCGGTCGCGTACTGGAACCCGCCCGCGGGAACGCGACACCGGTAGTTGAACTTCGCGTAGCGATCGCCGAGCGTCTCGCCCTCGGGGCCGACGTGGGCGAAGTAGTTGCGCTCGGCCATGTCGGCGCTGTGATACCGGGCGACCGGGCGGAGCTCCGTGTCGAACGCGAGTTCGGATCGGTTGTGCTCTGCGCGCTCCTCGTTGACCTCCTCGTGGACGAGATACTCGAGCCTGGTACCGTTGAGTTCGCTCGGGTCCGAACGCGGGACCTCCGGTACGCTCGCGTTGCCGGCGGCGTCCGCGCCCTCGACCCCACTGACACCGCCGACGCCACCGAGCCTGCCGAGGTCGTCGATCCCATCGCCAGCGGCGTCACCGATCCCACGCACGTCCTCGCCCAGCTCGTCGGCCGAGGTCGGGAGATCGGCCCCGCCGAACGCGAACCCGGCAGCGAGACCGACGACCGCGACCACGAACGCGAGCCGGAGGACCACCGAGACCACCCACGCGAGCAGCCTCGCGAGCGAGCGAAGCATCGGTTCGGACTTCGCTCCCGGAGAGTATGTATCTGTCCGTGGGGCGCGGCCGAACTATCCGACGATCGAGCGGCCGGTGGCCGGATCGGCGGCCGGGCTACTGCGCCGATCAGATCGCGAGCACGCCGGGGTCGATCCCGTCGGTCGGACTGTTCCGTCGCCACCGGACGGGACCGTCGACGGGATCGACGCGCTCGTCGGGGCCACACGAGCCGGCGAACAGCACCACGAGACAGTAGATCGACGATCGATCGCGGTCCGCCTCGTCGCCGACGCCGACCATCGAGATCCGCTCGACGCCCTCGATCTCACAGTCGATCCCGGTCGCCTCGCGCACGTTCCGGACGGCCCCCTCCTCCAGGGATTCGTCGGGGTCGACCCGGCCGCGCGGGGCGGCCCACTCGTCGCGGCGATCGCGCACGAGGAGGACCTCGTCGTCGTCGTTCGTGACCCGCACCCCCGCCGCGGCGCGCTCGTCGGCCGCGACGTCCGCGATCCGTTCGTAGCGCTCCGCCGGCACCGCCCAGCTCGCCTGGTGGACCGAGTCCGACCCGTACTCGTCGGTCAACCGACCGAGCTGGTCTTCGACCCACTGCTCCGAGCGACCGGCGACGTCCATGCCCCACCGTTTCCCGCGACCGGAATAAATCCGATGCATCCTTCATCGCCGAGTCGTATCGACCCGATCCGGCGTTTTCGTTCGTTTCAGCCGATTTCGGGCCACGGAGCCCATCGCTCACGACCGCCGGGGCGAACAGGTTAGACGTGCTCGTCGAGGAATCGGGTGATCGCGGTATAGGCCTCGATCCGGTTCTCGCGCTTCGTGATCCCGTGGCCCTCGTCCTCGAACAGCAGCTTCTCGACGGGGACACCCTGCTCGCGGACGCGTTCGACGATCTGCTCGGCTTCGCCGACCGGCACTCGGGGGTCGTTCTCGCCGTGGAGCACGAACAGCGGCGCGTCGATCCGGTCGGCACGGTGGATCGGACTGATCGATTCGAGGAGGTCGCGGTCCGCCTCAAGCGAGCCGTACTCGGCCTCGCGGAGTTCGCGCCGCCACGGCCCGGTGTTTTCGAGGAAGGTGACGAAGTTCGCGATCCCCACGATGTCGACGCCCGCCGCCCAGAGGTCGGGGTACTCCGTGAGCGCCGCGAGCGTCATGAACCCGCCGTAGGAGCCACCCATCACTACAATTCGGTCGGGGTCCACGGGTGAGCGGTCGGCGAGCCACTCGACGCCCGCCTCGATGTCGGCGACCGAATCCATCCGCTTTTCCACGTCGTCGAGGTGGGTGTACGCCTTGCCGTAGCCCGACGAGCCACGCACGTTCGGCTCGAACACCGCGTACCCCTGATCGAGGAGGTACTGCGTGACGGGGCTGAACCGTGGCCGGCGCTGGCTCTCGGGGCCACCGTGGATGTCGACGACCACCGGCGTGTCGCCCGCCGCGGGGTCGGTGGGCAGCGAGAAGAAGGCGGGAATCTCCCGGCCGTCGAAGCTCTCGAAGTGGACGAGCTCCGAGCCGTAGAATCGATCGTCCGACAACCCGGCGGTCGAGGCGTGCGTCCAGCGCTCGCTCTCGCCGGACGCGATGTCGACGACGTGGACGTTCGGGTTCTCGCGCGGACTCGTCACCGTGACCGCAAAGCGCTCGGCGTCGTCGTCGAACTCGATCGCGCCCGCGAGACCGTCGGGGAGATCGGGCGTCGGGAACGTCTCGATCTCCGTCTCGCCGGCGAGTCGCGCGACCGTGAGATCGGTGTAGCCGTCGACGTTGCGCCCGTAGACCAGCCGGCCGGTGTCCCCATCGAGCGTGAACCGATCGACGTTCCACTCCGAATCGTCGACGACCGGTTCGACTTCCAGACTGCCGAGATCGAGCCGTGCGAGCGAGAGGGTGTCGCCGTCGCGATCGGTCAGACAGTAGAGCGCGTCGCCGTCCGGTCCCCACTCCGTCCCGAGGAAGCGCGCGTCGCCCTCGTGGGGCGTGACGTGCTCGAACGATCCGGTGTCGAGATCGAGCACGTGGAGATCCTGATCGAAGCTCGAATGGGCTTCGCTCACGACGAGGCGGTCGTCGGCGGGGGCGAAGCCGGGGATGGAGAGCCAGCCGTCGCCCTCGTGGACCAGCTCGGCGTCGTCGCCGGTCGCGTCGCGCGCCTGGGTGTAGACGTCGAACACCGACTCGTCGCGCCGGTTCGAGGTGAACGCGAAGCGCTCGCCGTCGTGACTCCAGCCGCCCCATCTGTGTTTGGCTGCGGGACGGTCGGTGAGCGCCGTCACCGAGCGCTCGGGATCGAGCCGGTAGAACTGGACGCGCTCGTTGCCGCCCTCGTCCCGTCCGAAGAGCAGTTCGTCGCGCGTCGGCGAAAACGACGCAAAGGTGACGCGCTCGTCGGCGAACGTTCGCTGCTCGGGCCAGGCCCCGGGTTCGGGAAGCGTCCAGATCTGGGGCGTGCCGGTGGTGTCGAGCAGGAAGGCGAGATCGCCCGACGGCGCGAACGACGCCCCCGACGCGCTCCGGACGTTGAGGTAGCGTTCGATGTCGGAAAGCACGGCGGGTGTTCGCGGAGCGCTCACAAACCGTTTCGGATGGGGGAAAACCGGCGGACGTCGGTGGCCGGGCGTCGTGGACGACCTGTTTGCAGCGGTCGGGCCTTCGTACGCCACGACAAGGCAGATAAGGCCGAACGGCGTACTCGCTTCAAGTGATCGAACCGGGCCCGGAGTCGGAACTACTCGACAGGGAGGAGCTGTCCACCATCGAGCAGTGGCTCGCGCCCGCGGTCGGTGTGCTCGTGGTCGTCGTCCTCCTCGCGGGCGTCGGCTTTCTCGTCTCGGGGCTCTTCGACCAGCCCGGTGCGGCCGAAAGCGACTCGTTCGGAGCCGGCCCGGCCGCCAACGGAACGGCTGCGACCATCGCGCCGGCCCAGAACGGGGCCGCGACGACAGCGACCACGCGATCGACGAACGCGATCGCCACGGCCCCAACCACGACACCAGCTGAACGCCCAGCGCCGACAGCAACGACGGTGTCGACCGTGACATCGTCGCCGACACCGTCCCCGACCGCCACAGCCGCCACGTCGCCAACGGCCACACCGACCCCGACGACCACCGAGACGCCAACCCCGACACCGACCGCGACCGCCACGCTGACGGATACCCCGACGGCGACTCCGACGGACACTGCAACGGCAACACGGACTCCCACGCCGACGGCGACTCCGACTGCCACACCGACTCCGACCGCGACACCGACGGCGACGGCAACCGCGACGCCGACAGCTACCGCAACACCCGTGCCGACATCGACTGCCACACCAACCCCGACCTCGACTCCGACCCCCACCGCCACGCCGACCCCGACACCGACGGCAACGGCAACGGCGACGCCGACTCCCACCGAGACGTCGACTCAAACATCGGCTTCGACCGAGACGCAGGCTCGAACCACGACGCCGACGGCAACACCGACGCCGACGGCAACACCGACGCCGACGGCAACACCGACGCCGACTCCCACCGAGACTCCCACGAGCACACCGACCCCGACTCCCACCGCTACGCCGACTCCGACGCCGACCGAGACGACAACGGCCACCGCGACGGCGACGACGACCGCAACGCCGACTCAGGTCCCGGTTCCGACCGAGACGCAGACCCGAGCCACGACACCGACGCCGACCGAGACAGCCACACCGAGCCCCACGTCAACTGAGACGCCGACGACAACGGCGACCGCGGCACCGACGACAACCGCAACATCGACGACAGTAACCGCCACGAGTTCAGTGACATCGGCGACGTCGGTCACTCCATCCACGACGGAGTCGACACGGGCGACAACCGCGACCACGGAGACTGCTGCGACAGCGACGACGCCACCGTCACGGGCGAGCGCCAGGCAGGGCGAGCGAAACGGGACGGCCAACGAGCGCGGACCGCCGACGCGGGCGAACGACGAACGGGCCGACGAACGCGGACCACCGGAACGAGGGGAGGACGACCGAACCGACGAAGTCACGGAAACCGAAGCAGCCGACGAGGAGGAGACGAGCGACGACGAGGAGTGATCGGCGGGAGCCGGCATCCTGCCGGGATCGCTCACCCGACCCGCCGGCCGTGACTCACTCGTCGCGGTCGAACGCGTGGGGCGCGCCCGCCGCCTCGCTCACCCGCACGGCCGCGACGCTCTCGGCGACGTTGTGGACGCGAACGATGTCCGCCCCTCGCTCGGCCGCGAGCGCGCTCGCCGCCACCGTCGCCGGGAGTCGCTCGCCCGCCTCGCTCCCGACGAGTTCGAACATCGACTTGTGGGAGTGACCCACCAGTATGGGGCAGTCGAGCGCGCGGAGCTCCCCGAGCCGGCCGAGCAGCTCGAAGCTCTCCCGGCGACGCTTGCCGAACCCCAGGCCGGGGTCGACGATCACCTGGTCGCGGTCGAGCCCCGCCTGCTCGCACCGTCGGACGAGCGGTTCGAGCTCTCGAACGGTGTCCTCGACCACGTCGTCGTACTCGGGCTCGGCATCGGGATCCACAGGGGTATCCATACTGTGCATCACCACGATCGGGCAGTCGAACTCGGCGGCGACGAAGCGCATCTCGGGATCGTCGAGCCCGGAAACGTCGTTGATGATGTCGGCTCCGGCCGAGAGCGCCGCCCGCGCGACGTCGGCCTTCCGGGTGTCGATCGAGAGCAGCGCGTCGACGTCGGCGATGCGCTCGATCACGGGGACGACCCGGTCACGCTCCTCGGCTATCGACACCGGCTCCGCGCCCGGACGGGTGCTCTCGCCACCGATATCGATCACGTCGGCCCCCGCTGCGACCATCGCCTCGGCCTGCCGGACCGCGGCATCGGTCTCGTCGAACTCGCCACCGTCGTGAAAGCTGTCGGGCGTGACATTCAGAATGCCCATGACGGCGGTGCCCTCGTTCCACGGGTACGTCGGCCCCTCGTCGGCGGGTTCGTCACCGGGGTCGTCCGCCGGCGAACCGATGTCGAGCGCGTGCCCGATATCGGTGGCGAGCGGGCCGAGCCCGTAGGGCTGGGCGTCGAGCTTCGCCACGAGTCGCTTGAACTGGGCGAGCGTGCCCGCGAGCACGACGTCGAGTCGCTCCTCGTGCTGGTCGTTCAGTCCCGAGACCGCACACTCGCCGCCGAGCGAGAGGAGTTCCTCCTTCAGGTACTGCGCCTGACGCGGTCGAACACGAGTCTTCAGCACACGGTGAACGGTTTTCCCCCGCATCCGGTAGACGCCGGGATCGGTGACGTGTGCGCCGGAGAGCACCCGGCGGGCGTCGTCGAGATCGTCGACCCGTTTCGGCACGTCGAGTCGACTCCAGCGGGTTCTGGCCTCTCGCACAGTGTAGAGCGAGCCACAGACCACGACACAGTCGTCGGAATCGGCGGCCGCGATCGCGTCAGCGACCGCGTCGGTGACCGCGTTCCGGTGCTCGACGGCGACGCCCTCGCGCTCGAACGACGTCGCGAGCACGCCCTCGTCCTCCGCGCGGTCGACGTCGGGCTGACAGGTGACGGCGCGATCCGGCGTCGGAAGCGCGTCGATCATGCCCCGGTGATCCTTGTCGGCGAGCGCGCCGAAGACGAGGTGGAGGTCGTCGTACTCGAACTCGTCGAGGACGCGCGCGAGGCGCTCGCACGCGCCGGGGTTGTGCGCGCCGTCGAGCGCGACCAGTGGCTCCCGACCCATGACCTCGAACCGACCGGGCCAGTAGGCCGTCCGCAGCCCCTGCGCGAGGTCGTCGCCGTCGATCTCGACGCCGAGTGCGCTTCCGACGTGGCGGGCGAGCGGGATCGCGACGCCGGCGTTGTCGGCCTGGTGTGCGCCCACGAGCGGGAGTCTGGTCTCGACGTCCAAGTCCGCTCCCGAGAGTGCGACCCGGCCCTCGATGCCTGCCCGGCCGCCGTAGGTCACCGCCACGTCGGCGTCGGCCCCGGACCCGACGGTCACGACCTCGTCGGCCACCGCGTCGATCCCGGTTCGTGCCTCGCCGGTGGCGGCGGTCACGAGCGGCCCGTCGCTGGGGGCGACGTGAGCGAGGTCGCGCCCGATCTCCTCCACTGTGTCGCCGAGCACGTCGGTGTGTTCGAGCGTGACGCTCGTGACCGCGCTCGCTACCGGATCGACGACGCTGGTCGCGTCGTACTGTCCCCCGATGCCGACTTCGAGCACCGCACAGTCGACGTCCCGGCGTGCGAACTCCCAGAACGCGAGCCCCGTGATCGTCTCGAAGAAGGTCGGTGAGTCGCCGTCGGTCGCGCGGTCGACGATGTATGGTCGCACCGTCTCGACGTACTCCGTGAGGGCGGCCTTCGATATAGTGCGGCCGTTCACCGTGACGCGCTCGCGGATCGAATCGAGGTGTGGCGAGGTGTAGAGTCCGACGTCGAGACCGGCCTCGTGGAGTATCGACTCGGCCATCCGCGCGGTCGAGCCCTTCCCGTTCGAGCCCGCAACCTGGGCGAACGCGCACTCCTCGTGGGGGTCGTCGAGCGCGGCCAGGAGGTCGCGCGTCGCGGAGAGCCGCGGCTTTGGGGGGTAGCGCCGCAGCCCGAAGAGGAAGTTCGCGGCGTCGTGGAACTCCATATCGGATTCCCGTGGGGACGTGGTTTGAGCGTGTCGGACGGGCTCGTTCACCCACCTGTCGACGGTTCCCACAGTCATAGGCGACCGTGTTGAAAACCTCTGGTCGTTTTCCGCGGTCGGCGGCGTTCGCCGGAACGATCGCGGTTCAGCAGTACGTCGAGAGCGCCTCGTAGGCCTCCTGTGCAGCTTCGTCGGGCCGGTCGGGGTAGGTGTAGAGTTCGAGCGTGGCGAACCCATCGTACCCGATGTCGTCGAGCGCGTCGAAGATCGCCCGAAAGTCGAGATCGCCCTCGCCGGGGATCCGATGGTAGTGTTTTCCTCGAACGCCGCCGACGATGTCCTCCAGATGAACGCCCGTAACGTGCCCCGCACTTCGTCGGATCGCCTCGACGGGCTCCTCGCCGTAGACCGCGGCGTGACCGACGTCGAGGTTGATTCCGAGCGAGTCGCGACCGACGTCGTCGATGAGCGCGAGCACTTCCTCGGTGCACTCCACGAGGAGTTCGGGTTCGTACTCGATCCCGACGTCGACGCCGTGTTCTTCGGCGTAATCGAGGATCGCACCGATCGAGTCGCGGAGATACTCGTGAGCGCGCTCGGGCGGCGTGCCGGGGAGCGGTCGGCCGGTGGCGAGACAGACCGCGGGCGCACCGGTCAGGGCGGCGAGGTCGATCGCGCGCTTCGTGTACTCGATCCGCCACTCCCGGTCGTCGTCGTCCGCAGTGATCACGCTCGGATCGAAAAACGACGAGGGCGGTGCGTCGTCGTAGTAGCCCGTCGCGGTGTTGGCGTTGATGTTCGAGACCCGTAGTTCAGAGTCGTCGAGCGCCGCGACCAGGCGCTCCTCGTCGGCGTCGTCGAACGTCGGGAAGTACGCGTGGGGCTCGTCGCCCAAAATTTCGACGCCAGCGTAGCCGTGATCGGCGATCGATTCGATCGCCTCGGGGAGCGCGTGGCGGGTGTAGGCGTTCGTCGAGAACGCGAGATCGACCATACCCCTCCAGATGGCCGCCCACGACAAACACCTTACGAGCCACCGGGCCAATCACGAGACGTCGAACGTTCGGGCGAGCGCGAGCGCGGGCACCAGAAAGGCGAGCACGGCGAGCGACCACGTGATCCCGACGACCGCCGCGAACGCCGCGTCGAGCAGCGCGAGTCCGAGCACGCAGGCACCGACAGCGGGGCCCACAGTTCCCGGACGAGGATCGGCGTACGCCGGTGCGAGCGCGCGCCCGGTCCACGCGAGGAACGCGGCGACGAGCACGACCGCGAGCCCACCCCAAGCGATCGGCGGACCGACGGTTGCGACGACCCCGAGCACCGCCGCGGTGGCCACGACCACCCCGGCGGCCGCGGCCGCGACCGCTCCTCGCGGGGTGTCGGTCGCCTCGTTCGCGGCCATGTACGTCACCAGGGCGATGTAGAGCGCGACGATCACCGGAACTGCGAGCGCCCACGCCGGGAGGGCGATCGTGCCCGCGGCGACCGTCCCGAGAAGGACGTTCAGCCCGCGCGCAGCCCCCATCGCGAGGAATCCGACGGGACCGCCCTTCAGCGCGCCGTCGTAGAGCGCGATCGTGGCCGCGAGCGCCGCCGCGAGAACACCAGCACGCAGGCCGGCAGCGACGAACGCGAGGACGACGCCGGCCACGAGCAGCGATCCGCCGAGCACGCCCGCCGCTCGCCGTGACACTCGTCCGGAAGGGATCGGTCGTTCGGGTCGCTCGGTCGCGTCGATCGGCGCGTCGAAGTAGTCGTTCAGCGTGGTGCCACCGGCGTACAGCAGAACGGCGGCGAGACAGAGGCCGGCGAGCGCGGGAATCGGGACCGCCGTACCGGCCGCAGTCGCAAGCGCCGCGCCGAGCAGCACGTCCGGCGGCGCGCTGAAGAGGTTCGGGACGCGCACCAGCGTGGCGTAGGCTTCGAGTCGCTCCCGCAAGCCGGACTCGTCGGGTCGATCGACCGCCACCCGCCGTCAGACCCACCCACCGTCTTCGAGGGAGGCCATCGCGTCGCGGGCGGTCTCGGCCGCGGTTGCCTCGTAGGGGTAAAGCTCGACCGTGACGAACCCCTCGTAGTTCCGGTCGTCGAGCGCCGCGAGAAAGGCGTCGATGTCCATCGCGCCGTCGCCGAGCTGGGTGTGCTCGTGGCTCCGGTCTTCGGGGATGTCCTCCAGATGGACGTGATCCACGAACGGTTCGAGCGTGTCGAAGGCCTCGACGGGATCCTCGTCCACACAGAAGAGGTGGCCGGCGTCGAAGTTACACCGGATTCGAGGGTGGTCGATCCGGTCGGCGAACTCGCGGAACTGGTCGGAGGTCTCGATCAGGAGGTCGGGTTCGGGTTCGACGTGGAGATCGACCCCCACGTCCTCGGCGACCGGGAGCACCTCGCGGAGGCTCTCGACGAACGTGTCGAGCGCCCACTCGCGGGACTCGTCGTCGGGAATCGGCCCGCCAGGCTCGATCGAGATGTAGTCGTGATCGAGCGCGGCCGCCGTCCGTAGCGCGGCCGTCGTGTAGTCGATGCGCTTCTGGCGGTAGTCGGGGTCGGGCTCGATGTAGGACGGGTGATGGAACCCCTCGATCGCCGTGAGCATGAACGCGTTGCAGTTGCTGATCGCGATCGCGTGCTCGTCGAGTGCGTCGCGCACGTCGGCGACCGTCTCGTCGTCGACGTCGTGGGGGTAGAGATGCGGCCGGTCGAACAGGAGTTCGATCCCGTCGTATCCCGCGTCGGCGACGATTTCGATGGCTTCCTCCCAGTCGTACTCGCGGAACGCGTTGGCCGAGAATCCGAACTTCATCGCGGATCGTACTCGAAGTTCGGCGATTGATCGAAGAACTCGTAGGGGTTGTCGAAGACGACCTTCTTGACGTCCTCGCGCGGCCAGCCCCGATCGAGCATCTTGTCCCTCGCTTTCGGCACCGCGAGCGGATCGGAGGGGTCCCAGTCGGCGGCGCTGTTGAACAGCATTTTGTCGGTGCCGTGCTCTTCGAGGAGGTCGATCGCCTTCTCGTCGGCGATCTTGCCGGGGTACAGCGTGAATCCGACCCAGCAGTCCGTCGTCAGCGAGGTCTCGATCGTCTCGGGGGTGTTGTGATCGATGACGATGCGTTCCTGCGTCACGCCCTCGTCTTCGATGATCTCGACGATCCGCTCGGTTCCTTCTGGTTTGTTCGTGTGTGGCGTGTGGATGATGACCGGGAGTTCGCGCTCTTCCGCCATTCGGAGCTGCTCACGAAGAGCCCACTCCTCGTCGTCGGTTCCTTGATCGAACCCGATCTCGCCGACGCCGACGACGTTCTCGCGGTCGAGGTACTCGGGGACGCGATCGAGGACGTCTTCGGCCATCTCGCGGTAGTTCGCCTCCTTGGGTTCGAGGCCGATCGTGACGTAGTGATCCATCCCCGCCGCGCGCTCGGCGCGATCGGTCTCGAAGTCGATGATCTGTTCGAAGTAATCGAAGAAGGAACCGGCGTGCTGTTTGTCGGTGCCGCTCCAGAACGCGGGCTCGATGCAGCACTCGACGCCGGCGCGGCGCGCGCGTCGGTAGTCGTCGGCCGAGCGCGACACCATGTGCATGTGCGGGTCGATGATCTCCATGCCCTCCGTTCAGTTCCCGGCGTAATATATGTGCGGCCAACCCTTCTAGAGAGCGGACTGCGTGGCGAGATATCGGGGTAGCCACGATCCAAACGCTGAACCTTCTGTGCCCGATACGGTGATGCAGAACAATGATGGACGAGGCAGTTGCCCCCGGCAGGAGGGCAGGCGTGGACGGAGCCGGCCAACCACGGGTGAGCGAGGAAAACGCCCGCAGATGGTGACGAAAACAGGCGTCTGGCTCGTCGGCGCGCGCGGGAACGTCGCCACGACCGCGATGATCGGGGCGCACGCGATCGCCAACGGCGCGACCAGTACGGACGGAATGGTCACCGAGCGCACCCCCCTGACCACCCTCGATCTCCCGGCGGTCGAATCGCTGGTTTTCGGTGGTCACGACATTCAGGCGGGCAGCGTCGTCGACACCGCCGAGCGCCTCCACGAGCGCAACGGGGTTCCCGACCGCGACACGCTCGACGCGGTCCACGAGGACCTCGCCGCGATCGACGACCGGATCGTGACCGGCACCGCGCGCAACTGCGGACGCACCGTCGCGGAACTTGCCGACGACGCGGCGTTCGACGACGATACCCTCTCGCTTCGGGAGCTCGTAGAGCGCATCCGGGCCGACTACGATGCATTCCGCAAGGACGAGGATCTCGATCGGATCGTGGTGGTGAACGTCGCCTCCTCGGAGCCGCTGCCCGCCGATCCCGACCAGTACGACTCGATCGAAGCGATCGAGGCCGCGCTCGACGCCGACGACCCGCTCCCGGCGAGCGCGCTCTACGCCTACGCCGCCATCGATGCAGGCCACCCGTTCGTGAACTTCACGCCGAACGCCGCGAACGCGCTCGGTGGAATTCAGGAACTCGCCGAACGCGAGAACGTCCCCCACATGGGTCGTGACGGCAAAACCGGCGAAACCCTCCTGAAGACCGCGCTCGCGCCGATGTTCGCTGGCCGCAATCTCCGAGTGCTGTCGTGGGAGGGCCACAACATCCTCGGGAACAAGGACGGCGCAGTGCTCGAAGACGACGCGAACAAAGCGGGCAAGCTCCAGAGCAAAGGCGGCGTGCTCGACGGCATCCTCGATTACGACACCCACAATCGAGTGCGGATCGACTACACGCCCGCACTCGGCGACTGGAAGACCGCCTGGGACGATATCCGGTTTCGGGGCTTTCTCGACACGCAGATGAAACTCCAGTTCACGTGGGAGGGCTCCGACTCGGCGCTCGCCGCGCCGCTCGTGCTCGATCTCGTGCGGCTGCTCGCGCACGCCGACGAACAGGGCGAAGGGGGGCTCCAGCCCCACCTCGCCTCCTTCTTCAAGGACCCGCTCGGCGTCGACGAACACGACCTCTCGCGGCAGTTCGATCGGCTCTACGAGTACGCCGACCGGCACGCTGCCGGAGAGAACGAAGCGGGGGATGGATCGTGAGCGACGCCGCGAGCGTCGGCACTGCGGGCCGGGCGATCGTGCTCGACGTCATCGGGCTCGAACCAGGCCACCTCGATCGGGGGCTCGCGCCGAACATCGCCGACCTCGTCGGCGAATCCACACGGGCGACGCTCGAACCACCGTTCCCGTCGGTCACCCTCCCGGTGCAGACCACGCTCGCGACCGGTCGCTCGCCCGAATCCCACGGCGACGTCTCCAGCGGCGAGTACGACCGCGCGAACGACGAGGTCGCGTTCTGGGAGCGCGATCGAGCCGACCGCGACCGGCTCTGGGAGACCGCGAGCGACGCCGGCCTCACCACCGGTGTGTTCTGTTTCCAGCATCTCATCGACACGACCGCCGACGTCGCGCTCACGCCCTCGCCGATCGAGGACGAGGACAACAACATCCTCGAGATGAACTGCTGGACCAATCCCGACGACTTTTACGACGATCTCCAGGAAGAATACGGCCACTTCCCGCTGCACACCTACTGGGGACCGGGCGCGAACGAGGAGTCCTCCACCTGGATCCTCGACGCCGCCACGACGGCGATCGAGCGCTACGACCCTGACCTCCTGTGGATCTACGTTCCCCACCTCGATTACGACGGCCTCCGCCACGGTGCCGGCGACGAACTCGACGACGCGATCGGGGTGGTCGACGATCTCGTCGGCGACTTCCTCGACGGGCTCCGGGGCGACGACCGCTGGGACGAGACCGTCGTGAACGTCGTCAGCGAGTACGGCTTTCACGACGTCGACACCCCAGTCTTCCCGAACCGCGCGCTCCGGGAGGCCGGGCTGCTCTCGGTGATGGACGACGGTGAGGGTGGCGAGGAGGTCGATCTCGACTCGTCGAGGGTGTTCGCGATGGTTGATCACCAGGTGACCCACGTTTACGCCGACGAGAGCGCGGTCGACGACGCCCGCGAGGCGCTCGCCAGTCTAGAGGGCGTCGAGCGCGTGCTCGGCGACGAGGGGAAGG
This sequence comes from Halococcus agarilyticus, assembly GCF_000334895.1. NCBI lineage: Archaea > Methanobacteriati > Methanobacteriota > Halobacteria > Halobacteriales > Halococcaceae > Halococcus > Halococcus agarilyticus. Next base: position 14,783 of record NZ_BAFM01000017.1, read on the forward strand.
CCGAGTACGGTGTCGATCACCCGAATGCGGGCGACCTGGTGCTCGTGGCGGAGCCATCGGCGTGGTTCCAGTACTACTGGTGGCGCGACGACGCCGATGCACCGTACTACGCGACCGACATGGATATCCACGCCAAACCCGGCTTCGACCCCTGTGAGCTGTTCTTCGGTGACAGCGGTCTCGCATCGCTCGATCCAACGCTCGTCGGCGGCTCGCACGGCCGGGCGGACTGCGGGGGGTTCTACGGGCTTGGCGGCCCGGCCGCACCCGAATCGGTCCCCGAGACGGTCGATGCGCGGACGGTCGCGCCGACGCTCGTGGATCTCCTCGATGTCGACGTGGAGATGGCGTTCGAAACCGACCCGCTCTGATCGAGCGTCTGGCGAGCGCTATCGTCCCCACTCCCACCACGGCGGCAGCGCCGCGACCCGCTCGGCGATCCGGGGGAACACCCACACCGACCCGCCCGCGATCGCGGCGGCGAACGCGGCCGAGCCGAGCGTCGATTCCGTGAGGAGGACGATCGCCGCACCGCCGTGGGCCGCGAGCAGAATCGTGAGGTTGTGCGAGACGGCGCGCGCGAGGAGCAGTCGTGGCGTCAGCGGCGGCCACGCGAGCGACGTCCAGCCGGTACGGACCGTGCCGATGGCGACCGCAGCCGTCGACAGCGCGACGATCGCGGCGAACTTCACCGCGGCGTTGGCGGCCGCGTCGAGCAGGCTCAAAAGGGCCGGCCACGCCAGCACCGCGACCTCCGCACAGCCGAAGAAGACGCCCTCGATCCACCGCTCGACGCCGACTTTCTCGGCGTTTCGCGGCCCGGCCTTGCGCCGTTCGGTAGTGTGATCCGATCCCCTGTTCGGTGGCACTATCTCCGATTCACCCCATTGTACGAGTGACGACGCTCCCACGCGTGCGGTGGCGTACACATCGCAGCGCAGCGGGCCGTCTCAGTCCTCCTGTCCGACCCGAATGACCTGGAGGAGCGATTCGACCGGCACGCCCTCCAGCTCCTCGACACCGCGCTTGTCGACCAGCACGCCACAGCTCACCGGCGTGCCGCCCTCCTCGGCGATGGCGTCGACCGTCTCGGTCATGGTCGTGCCGCTCGTGATGGTGTCGTCGATCACGTAACACTCCCGGTCGCGGATCCCCGCGAAGTTCCGCGAGAAGTTCCCGCTGAGGTCGTCGATGTCGCCCTCCTCCCACTGGTGTTTTCGGGGGGCGTACGTCGCGAGGTCGGCGTCGAGTTCGAGCGCCACGGTGGTCGCGAGCGGCGTGCCGGCCTTCTCGATCCCGACCACGAGATCGATCTCCTCGTTGTCACCGTCCGTGCTGCCGAGCAGGTCGGCCATCGCGCGGCCGACGTACGAGAGCCGGGTGCTGTCGCGGCCGAACGCGCTCCAGTCGACGTGGATGTCTTCGAGTGCGTCGGTCGCCGCCGGCTCCCGGGTCGTCGTGCCGCCGCCGCGCTCGACCAGCCAGCTCGCGGTCTCGCGCGAGACGTTGAGCTCGTCCGCGATCTCGCCGTTCGATAGCCCCTGGTCGGCGAGTTCGTTCGCGCTGCCGATCAGGTCGTCGACGTTCTTCATCGCCGGGGGTTGCGCCCGGCCTGTAATAGGTGTGTTGTCGTCGGGTCGCGCGAGCGGCCCCGATCAGTACGTGCGTCGTCGCTGCCCGCCGTCGTCGATCGATCGATCGGCCCCCATCGGCGTCGCGCCGTCACACCGGTCCGCGCCGGCGGCGATGGCGTCGAGCGTGAGCGCCTCCGTCGGGCCGTTCCGCCGTGCGCTCTCGCTCGCGTGTTCCATACACGAAAGCAGCGTGTCGGTCGCGGCCCCGCGGGTCGTGACGTGCCCGATTGGCCGCTCGGTCACCGTCTCCCCGGCACGCTCCCGACACGTCAGTCGCCAGCGCCCGTCGAGATCGAACGACAGCGGGTTCGCGTCGTCGGCCTTCGTCGCCGCCACTTCGAACCCGCCGTAGGCGAACACGAGCTCGTCCTCCTCGACGTGCTTGCACACCCACCCGCACGGTAGCTGTACGTCTTCGGATAGTGGACTCATGCCTTCCTCCCCCTGTACCCACAAACACGCAGCAACTGTCTTCACGTTCTGCCTGCGGCTGCCAGCATACTATATGGACCCCCGTCGCCGCTTCGTATACCGTCACGAACGAGAGAGTGTCCGGAAACGCCGAACGGTGCGCCCACGGTCGCCGCCGATTCGAGCGTGCGTCAGGAGAACTCGATGTCGGCAGTGTACCGATCGACGAGGAGCACGAGCGCGCCGCCGATGGTGGCGACGAGGACTAGCGTCGTGGCTGCTATCGGACTCACGTCCGGAGTGTTTTCCAGTACTTTGATCGCGGGGAGCCGAAGCGCGCCGACCATCAGGCTCACGAGGAAGGTGAGTGTCGCCTCTCGATAGGTCGCGAGCGCCCATCGGATGGCGTAGGCGATGGAGAAAAGTCCGATGAGTGCGCCGACCCCGAACGCTCCGACGACGATACCAGGTTCGATGACCGCCGCGAGGCTTCCGCCGGTTGCGAGACCGACGAGCGCTTCGGTGAAGTCCGAAAGGACGCCGGTCAGGTACGTGTACTGACCAAGCAAGAGCAGGAAAAAGGCACCCGAAATACCTGGAAGGATCATCCCGGCAATGGCGATAGCGCCTCCGATGAGAACGAACAACGGCGAGTTCGGTAGTCCACCGCTCGCGCTCGCGCCTGAGATCACGAAAGCGATGACGAAACCACTGATCGCGACTGCGAGCCGGCGCGGTGTATCGATCTTGACGTGTCCGTAGAGAACGATAGCGCTCGCGGCGATCAGCCCGAAGAAAAACGCGAACGTCGGGCCAGGATACGTCTTGCGAGCGATGTCGACGACGTGGGCGACGCTCACGATTGCCGTGGCGATGCCCGTCCCGAGCGCGAACAGGAAGGGAACGTCCATTTCGACCAGCACGGCCCGAAGCTCGGCGCGTTCGGTCCGGCGGTGGATCCGCGGCAGATAGCGGAGCGCGCTCGGATCGAGCGCGGTGATCGCGGCGATCAGCCGCTCGTAGATGCCCGTGATGAGCGCGATCGTCCCGCCCGACACGCCGGGCACCGCGTCCGCCGCGCCCATGAAGACCCCCTTCAAGTAGACGACGACCCACTCACGCACCGACTCGCGGCCGCTCATCGTGCCGTCCACGCTCCGACCGGTGTCGCCCGAACTGACGCCGTTCTTGCTGTCGAGTCAACGATCCGCTCGCCGGGGGTCGCCATCGTGCTCGCGTTCGTCGTGTTCGCGGTCGTCCCGTTCGCCCCTTCACTTGCGTTCGCTCCGGCCGAGGCGTTCGTCGCCGTGCTCGCGTTGCTCGACGTGTTCGTTCCATCAGCGTCCGATGCGTTGGCGCTCGTCGGGGACGGAACCGACTCCTGCTGGAGGTCGACCGTGACCGTCTGGTTGGTCCGGCCGATCACCGCTCCCTCGGGGACCTCGGCGGTCGCGTTCCACCGGGTCGCGTTCCCGTCCGTGCCCTCGACCGGCGTGCGGAAGGTGTACGGCCCGGTCGCCTGGACCGAGACGTTCGTCGCGCCCTCCTCGGTCCCCCACCGGTCGTAGCCGGTGGTGGAGTACGGCAGCGTCATCGTGAACCCACCCTGGTCGTTCGTCGTAGCCTGCTGGGTGTAGTCGAACGTGGTGTTGGCCCCGGGCATCCGCATCTCGACGGTGGCCTCCACGGTCGTGTTCGCCGGGCCGGTCCCCTCGACCGTCGCGCCCGGCACCCGCTCGAACGTCTTGACCCAGCTCGGCGTGGTGGGGAACAGCTCGGTCGCGTTCAGCCCCGTCGTCTGGAGCCGCTGGAACGCGGTTCGGGAGAGCTGACGCGAGGACTGCTGGCTCGCGTCGGCGAGACGGTAGTGTTCGAGCGCCGCAACCCGTTCCTGGGGGTACTTCCCGACGCCACCGAGCTGGGCCGAGCCGTCCTCCTCGACGAATTGGCGCGCGGCCGACATGTTGTCGAATCGCTTGACCGCCGACTCGTTGCCCGACGGCAGGTACGCGGCCCGTGTCGAGTCGCCCTGGGGGATCGGACTGTCGTAGTCGACCACGACGGGTTCGGGTTCGACCGCGCTGCCGTGGAACGTGTACAGCCGGGTGCGCATGGTCTCGAAGTGGCGCTGCTCGTAGGCCAGGAAGGCCGTGGTGGGCTGTTCGCCGGACGACTGGATGATCGGCGTCACGTCGTCGTAGATCGAGAGCGGACCGTCGTTGTACCACGTGAACGGGGCGGAGAACAGCGCCCCGCCGGCGGGATCGGCCATCCGCCAGTCGATCATCACGTAGCGCACACCCTCGCCGTCGTCCATTCGGGTGATCTCGTTGGCTTCGCTTGGCTCATCGGCGAGCAGGAAGTTCGCCGCCTGGCGCGCGTTCTGCTGGAACGGGTTCGCGGTCGGGATCCGCTCGCCGAGCACCGTGATCCAGTGGCCGTAGTCCCACCACGACAGCACGCCGTAGGCCCCGTCGGGGTAGTTGAAATCGTCGACGCGGTCGTACTCGCCGTAGTACTCCATCGACGCGTTGCCGCCGCCGTAGCTCCCCTCGGCGGGCGTGTTGTTCGCCATCCACTCTAGACTGCTGTCCCAGCCGAAGACGGTGCTGCCGGGCGAGGAGCGGCTGTCAGCGTAACCGCCGGCGGTCGTCAGCGCCCCGCTCCCCACGCCGCCCCCGCTGCTGCCCGCGGCGAGCGGCGCGGTGATGAGGAAGACGACCGCGAGCACCGTGAGCACCTGGTAGGCCTCGAGATCGCGGAGTCGCCCCCCCGTGTCGGCGGAGGCGGAGCCGAGGAAGCGGACCAGTTCGCCGACGATCACCGCGTTCAGCACGCAGATCGGGACGATGAGGTAGTAGTTGAACCGCGACTGGGTGAGCGTCGCCGCGGTCATCAGCAGGGCCCAGACGAGCACGAACACCGAGGCCGCCCGCTGGTCGCTCCGGCCGAAGACGAGCCGCCCCACGAGGACGACGGCACCGACGATCGCGGTGAAGAAGGCGAGTCCGTAGGAGTTCCGGAAGAAGGTGAGCGCCTGGTCGACAGCGGTCCCGAACGGGACGCCGGTCTGGAACGGGGGCTGGGCCTCGCCGACGGTCAGTGCGGTCGCGCGCGAGCCGAACCCGACGACCCGTTCGAGCTGGGTGAGGAGGTAATCGAACAGCGCGGGCGTGAGGAGCGACATCGCGAGCGCGACGACGACGAACAGCCCGAAGATCGTCGCCGGGTAGGCGTAGCCAGGCAGATCGCGCGTCTCGACGGTGCGGGCGAGCCACGCGAGGAACACACAGCCGATCGCGCCCGCGAACGCGAGCCCGGGATGGAGGATCGAGAAGTTCGTCACGCTCACCTCGAACGTGTCGAACGTGACGAGCATGAGGAACCCCGCGACCGACAGCGTGACCGCGCTCACGATGGCGACGTGTTCGGGGCTCTCGCCGCGGAGGTACGCGGCGGGGAGCGCGACGAGCAGGAAGATCCCGAAGATCCCGACGAGCAGGAGGCCCGGCGGCCACGCCCAGACGTAGAGCGCGATCGCGATCCCCGCGAGCACGCCCCAGCCGACCGGCCGGCGCAAGGAGGAGACGTCACGCTCGACGAACTGCTCGTAGACGGGTTTCTCGCGCTCGGCGACCGTGAGCGCGATCAGGATGACTGCGACCGCGAGCACCTGGAAGAACGCCTCGGCGGCGTGGTGGTCCGAAAAGCCCGCGATCGACCGGGCGAGGAACGTGCTCGGCGAGAGCGCGAGGATCGCCACGCCGACGACGCCGCCGAGCCGGCCGCCGAAGCGCTTGCCGATGAAGTACGCCGGGATCGCGGTCAGCGTCCCGAACACTGCGGGCGCGAACAGCAGGGCGAGCGCAGTGGTCTGCTGGGTGGGGCTGCCGAGCCCGACCGCGAGCGCCGCGGTGGCGACGAGCTGGTCGTACAGCGTGCCGAACTGGCCGACGGCGGTTCCCGTGGGGAAGCTGGTCCACGGGTCGAACGGCATCGTCCACGGCCAGTGGCGGGTCGTGTACTCCACCTGGCGGAGGTGATACCACGCGTCGTTGCCGCTGAAGTACACCTCGCCGTCGACGAGGAACCGCTGCCAGTTGCGCACCCGGATCCAGAGCATGAAGCCGAGGAGCAGAACCAACAGCGGAACGTGATACCACGACTCGGCGCGAGCGAGCGTGGAATCGGCGGCAGAAAGGCGTTCGGCGAGTCGTTCGCGACGCTGACTCATTGGCGCTATCCAGTCGGAAGACGCGCATAAGGCTTGTGAAACGACGAACCCCATCCCCGAGACCGCGCAGCCGGAACGGAAACGGCTATGCGTCGGCCACTGCGAGACGCCGCCATGCGGGTCTCGGTCGTCCTCTGTACGTACGATCCGGCGCTGTTCGACACGTTCCGCGACGTCGCCGACGACGTGCTCGACCAGACCCATTCACCTATCGAGCTCGTGGTCGTGATCGACGGGCGGCCCGCGCTCGCCGACCGAGTGCGGGAGGCGTACGGCGACCGCGAGAACGTCGTGATCCACTGCAACGACGAGAACCGAGGCCTCCTCGAAAGCCGGAACACGGGCGCGGAGCTCGCCTCGGGCGACGTCGTGGCGTTCACCGACGACGACGTCCGGGTCGACTCGGAGTGGGTCGCCGAGCTCGTCGCGGCCTACGAGCACACCGACGCGCTCGCGGTCGGCGGCCGGATGACTCCCGAGTGGGTCGCGGGCCGACCAGGCTTCCTCCCCGCGGAGTTCTTCTGGCTCGTCGGCGTCACCCACCGCGGGTTCGGCCCCGACGGCGACGAGACCGCGGCGGGCGAGGTGCGCAACACGTTCGGCTCGAACATCTCCTTCGACAGGGAGGTCTTTCTCGACCTCGGCGGGTTCGATCCAACTATCGGCGGGCGAAAGGGCGATGCGAACCTCCAGGGAGGTGAGACCGAACTCTGCGCCAGGCTCGAACGCGAGTACGGCCACGGCATGTATTACACCCCCGACGCGCGGGTCGCGCACAAGGTGTTCGAATACCGCACCCGGCCACGGTGGCTCGCCGACCGCGCGTTCTGGCAGGGCTACTCGAAGCGGGCGATGGAGACTCTGGTTCCGGACTCGACGGGCGAGGAGAGCGCGTTTCTGCGTCGGCTCCTCACCGAGTTCCTCCCCGGTCGGCTGTGGGATCTGCTCCGGGAGCCGTCGCGCGAGCGCGCGGCGAGGTTGGTCGGGCTGGTCGCGTTCACGGGCCTGGTTGGCTTGGGGTACTGTTATGGACTCACCCAGTTCCCCGGTGAGTTCGGGGCGTCGAAATGACGGCCACCGATGCCGACCGGAGCGGCGACGTCGGGCTACGGGTGCTGTGGCTCACGCCCGACAAGCCCACGGACATCAGCGTCGGGCGGCGGCGGATCGCCGAGCATCTCCGGAGGGAAGGTATCGACGTGACGCTCCGCGGGACCACGTTGCGGACGGTCCTCACCGCGCTCCGCGAACGCGGCGAGTACGACGTCGTCGTGGGAACGACGCGCGCTGGCGCGTTCGGCGGGGTCGCGCTGAAGCTGCTCGGCATCCCGCTCGTGGTCGATCACGTCGATCCGATCCGGCAGTTCGCCGACACCCACCCGCAGCCACTTGCGCTCGCGGTCCGGCTGGCCGAGAACGCCGCGTTCGCGCTCGCCGATCATACTCTCTACGTCTACGAGGAGGAGCACGCCCGCGTCCGACGGTACGCTCGCGCCGCGACCGAGACCGACCTCGGGGTGGCGTACGATCGGTTCGCCGACCCCGATCCTGGCGTCGTCGAGCACGCCCGTGATCGCCTCGCTGCGGCGGGGGTCGGCTCCGACGACCGGGTGGTGATCTACGTCGGTGGGCTCGAACCGATCTATCACGTCGCGGAGCTGCTCGCGGCGATGAGTCGGCTGGACGACTGGCGTCTGGTCGTCCTCGGAACCGGGTCGCTGGAAGGAGTGGTCGAGCGCGCCACGAACGAGCGCGAGAGCGTCGTCTTCCTCGGGACGGTCGATCACGACGCCGTACCGGGGTATCTTCACGTCGCCGACGTCGGCGTCTCGCTGGTCGACGACCCGCACACGCTGAAGGTGCTGGAGTACGCCGCCGCGGGGTTGGGCGTCGTACAGGCCCGCGGCCGTGCCGAGGAGCGGTTCGAGGAGTACGTCACCTTCTGCGAGCCGACGCCAGCGGCCATCGCTCGTGCCGTACGGGAGGCGAGTGAACGCGAACGCGACGAGGAGTTCCGGGAGTTCGTCCGTGAGTTCGATTACGAGCGGGTGGCAGCGAGCTACGCGGCGGTCCTCAGCGAGATCGCCATCCGGGACGCGTAGGTACCCGTCGGTCGGCGCTCGTGGGCCGTGCGCTGTGAGTGGGTTCCGGCGGTGGTCGCGGCCGACCAGCAAACGTTTGTACGCATCGAGACGAGGACGAGTATGCTCACCGACGTCGCCCGAGGGGCAACGTACGCCGTCCGCGAACTCCGAGCCCACTACGACGATCGGCAGTGGTGGAAAGGACGGTTCCGACACCGGGTCGTCGGCGACCTCTACTATGGCCGGCTGCGGTCGAACAACGGCCTCTACGTGATGGAGGAAGATTGGGACGTCCTCGTGCTGCTCGACGCAGCGGGCTACGACCTGTTCCGGACGGAGGTCGGCGCGTTCGACATCGATCCGACCCGGGTCGAAAAGCGGGTGTCGCGCGGGTCAGCCACGCCACAGTTCCTCGCGGAGAACTTCCCCGGAGCGTACCCCGATACGGTGTACGTGACCGCCAACCCGATGGTCGACGTTCACGTCGGCGACGCGTTCCACGACCTCGTTTCGGTCTGGAAGACTCACTGGGACGACGACGAACGAACGGTCCGCCCGGAGGCCGTCCGCGACGTCGCTGTCGAGACCGCCGCGCGCTACCCCGACAAGCGGATCGTCGTCCACTTCATGCAGCCACACTGGCCGTTCGTCGACCGCGACCTGACCGACGAAGTAGTCGGATTCGGCGCGACCCGCGCCCGAGCCGACGAGGCGTTCGCCGGCGACGTCGACGAGGACGAGAAGAACCTCTGGGACCTCGTCGAGGCCGGCGCGATCGCTCCCGACCGCGCCCGGATGGCCTTTACCGAGAACCTCCGGCTCGCGCTGCCACACGCGCTCGACGTCGCTCGCGAAACGACGGGCCGGGCAGTCGTCACCGCCGACCACGGCAATTCGATCGGCGATCGGGCGTGGCCGTTCCCACTCCGGATCTACGGCCATCCCCCTGGCGTCAGGATGCGATCGCTGGTCGAGGTGCCGTGGCTCGCATTCGAGGACGATGAGCGCCGCGACGTCCGAGCCGACGCCACCGCTGAGACGTCGTACGACGACGCCACGGCGACCGAACGCCTCGAAGCGCTCGGCTACGTCGACTGAGGTGGTCGAGATGGACACCCCGGGTCGTCACCGATCCGTAGTGGCACGTGTGAGACCCTAGCGCGTGCGGGCGTCGCGGCGGATGGCAAGTTTCTCGGTCGTCGGCGACGGGGAGCTACTAAATGACCGATCTCGTGCTCGTCACGGTCGACTCGTTGCGGGCCGATCACGTGGGCCGGTACGGCTACGCCCGTGACACCACGCCGACCATCGACGCCGTGGCGGCCGACGGACATCGGTTTGAGAACGCCTTCGCCCACGCGTGTTCGACTCGTCCGTCGTTTCCGTCAATCCTCACGTCGTCGTACCCGCTGATGTACGGCGGATTCGAGCGCATCGCACCAGGCCGGACGCTGGTTTCGGAACCGCTCGCGGACGCGGGCTATGCGAACGCCGGGTTCCACTCGAACCTCTTTCTCTCGGCGGAGTTCGGCTACGACCGCGGCTGGGAGACGTACTTCGACTCGAAGACCGATCCGTCGGTGACCGCCCGCGCCAAGCAGGCGATCAAGGAGCGACTCGACGAGAACGGTCGCCTCTATCGGTTTCTTGCCGGGGCTGTCGACACCGCCGAGCGCGAGGCCGGCGTCAACGTCGGCTCCGCATACGTCCTCGCCGACGAGATTACCGATCGCGCCCTCCAGTGGGTTCGATCGCGGGCCGGTGCGGACTCGCGATTTCTCTGGGTCCACTACATGGACGTCCATCATCCGTACGTCCCACCCGCCCGCCACCAGCAGCCGTTCCGTGATGATCCGATCGGGGAGCGCGACGCCATCCAGCTACGTCGGAAGATGGTCGAAGACCCAGACGACCTCACCACGACCGAGCGTGACGCACTCGTCGACCTCTACGACGCCGAGATCCGGTTCGCCGACGCCGAGATCGGCCGACTACTGTCGGGCATCCACGAGGCGTGGGACGGCGATCCGCTCACGATCGTCACCGCCGATCACGGCGAGGCGTTCGGCGAACACGGGCCGTACAGCCACCCAAACACCTTCTACGACGAGGTAATGCACGTCCCACTGGTGGCGTCGCTGCCGGACGGCGTGGACAGGGCGGCCGGGATGGGTGACGGGGGGGACGGCAGTATCGTCCACGACGATCTCGTCGGTTTGCTTGACGTCGCCCCGACTCTGGTCGATTACGCGGGCGGCGACCGCGAGAACTTCCACGGCCACAGCCTCCGATCGCTCGTCGAGGGCGGCGACTGGCCCCGTGAGCGGGTCGTTGGCGACCACGAGGGCGGCGGCGAGCGAACCGTCGCGATCCGGACCACCGACCGGAAATTCATCCGGCGGGAATCGACGGGTGAGAGTACCGAGGGGACGGTGATGGCCGCTGGCGACGACCGCCCACGGGGTGCGGGCGTCCACGAGGAGCTGTACGATCTCGGGACCGATCCCGGCGAGACCACGAACGTCGTCGCCGAGCGCCCCGACGAGCGCGATCGGTTCCGGGAAGAAGCCGCAGAGCATCTCCGTGCGGTCGCGGCCACCGACATCGATCTCGGCCGAGTTGAGATGGACGACGCGGCCGCGTCGCGCCTCCGCGACCTCGGCTACCGGGAATGACGGGGCCGAGCGACGAGACGACGCGGAATGGATCGCCCTCAGTCGGTTCGCGGACGGTCCTCGTGGTGTCGAACCGACGACTGGACGAGAATTCGGGCCGCGCCGAGAAGCTTGCCACCCGCGCTCGCCTGCTCCGCGAGCGCGGGTGGGAACTCCGGATCGGCTACGTCGAACCGACGGCGACGAGACTCCCGCGAGGCATCGTGCGGTGTGTCCGGCTGGCGCGCGAGGCCGACGTGATCAACTCCGTCAGCAACCCACCACACCTCCAGATCGCCGGCGCGATCGCCGCCCGTGCGACCGGGACGCCGTGGGTCGCGGAGTTCCGCGATCCGCTCGTCACGAACCCCGATGTCGAGCCGGGATCGGTCGCCGCCCGGCTCCGTCGCTGGCTGGAACGATACGTCCTCGTCCACGCCGACCGCGTCGTCTGGTACGACGGGATCCAGATTCCCGACAACTACTTCGCCACCACGTACCCCGACGTGCCGACCGATCGGTACCGGAAACTGCCACCGATCGGGTTCGAGCGTGCCGCGTTCGACGCCACCACGCCTCGATCGTTCGATCAGTTTACAGTGACGTACGCGGGTTCGTTCTACGAGGGATGGATCGAACCCTACACCTTCCTCGATGGCTTCGGCCAGTATGTCGACGCAAATCCCGGAGCCGAACCGCAGGCGCTGTTCTACGGTGATTGGAACGACGAGTACGACCGTGCAGCTCGGGCGCACGGCGTCGTCGACCACGTGACTCCGAAACCGTTCGTCGACCACGATGAACTCATCGGCGTGCTGAAAGGATCGGACGTGCTGCTGTACGTCGGTGGCGACGACCCGCGAAACCGGCTGAACCTCCCCTCGAAGCTCTACGACTACATCGGTGCTGGTCGGCCGATCCTCGCAGTCGTCGATCCCTCCTTCCGGGTCGCCGAGGTCATCCGTGACAACGGCCTCGGGACCATCGTCGAGCCGGACGACGCCGGAAGCATCCGAACGGTGCTCGAACGAATACGATCGGGCGAGTTCGTCTACGACCCAGACCCGGCGGCAGCGTTCACCCGCGAACGCAGTACTGCCGCCTACATTGAGACCGTGGAGGCGGTGACAGAATGAGCGTCCTCGACCCGATCCGCTACGCAGTCGGCGAACTCCGCACCAACTACGACGACCCCGTCTGGCGGCGCAAGCGGCTTGCGGATCGGGTCGTCCGACCGGTCCACGCCCGCTGGCATGGCACCGACGGCCTCGACATCCCGGCGGCCGACTGGGACGTGCTGGTCGTGCTCGACGGCTGTCGCGCCGACCTGTTCGAGGCGGGCGCGCTCGATGCCGGCGGCGGTCTCGATGGAGCTGACGGCGGAGAGTGGGGCGACCACGGCTCCGTACCGATCGACCCCACCCCGTTCGACGCCTACCGGCGGGTGACTGCTCGCGGGAGCGCGACCCCGGAGTGGCTCAGCGGGAACTTCGCCGACGGGACGTTCGGCGACACCGTCTACGTCAGCGCGAACCCCTACGTCGCTCGAATCTGCGGCGACGCGTTCCACGAGGTGCGCGCGGTCTGGGAGTCCGCGTTCGACGCCGATATGGGAACCGTCCATCCGGCAGCGGTCGCGGCGGCGGCGCGGGCGGCTGACGACGCCCATCCCCACAAACGGCTCGTCGTCCACTTCATGCAGCCCCACTACCCGTTCCTCGGCCACCCGGACCTCCAGTTCGCTGGGATCGACGCAGATCAGGTGCTCGGCAAGCGCGATGCCGTCACAGGTGAGCCACACGACCCGTGGGAGGCGCTCGCGCTCGGCCGCGTCGACCGCCGCCGGCTCCGCCGGGCGTACGCCGACAACCTCGCGGCGGTGCTCCCCGACGCGCTCTCGGTGGCCCGCGACCTCCGGGGGCGATCGGTAGTCACCGCCGACCACGGTAACCTGCTCGGCGAGCGCGCGTGGCCCATACCCGCGAGACTCTACGGCCACCCGATCGGGGTACGAACGCCTGCCCTGGTTGAGGTGCCGTGGGCCGTCGTCGACGGCGAGCGTCGCCCGGTCCGCGACGACGGCGTTGCCGCCCTCGATCCCGCCGACGAGGCGACGATCGACGAGCGCCTCCGACGGCTCGGTTATCGGAAGTGACGGCGAGCATCGGCCCCGATCCCGACGACGAGCGCCGCGGACGAATCCGTGAACCATTTGCCCGCCGCCTGCGCCCGTAGAGGTGTGCGACTCGGCCGGACGTCGGCGATCCACTTCGGCTCACAGGTGATCTCCTCGGTCGTCGGGTTCGTCGCGACGCTGTACATCGCCCGAGGTCTCGGGAGTGCGACGCTCGGCACCTACTCGCTGTTCGTTGCGGTCGTCATCTGGCTGAAGGTCGCGACCGGCACCGGCCTCCAGCAGGCGGTCAAGAAACGCATCAGCGAGCGTGACGGTGGCTCCCGCGATCTCGGTGCCGGGGTCGTCGTCCAAGTTGTGGCGTTCGTGGTCGTCGCGCTCGCGGCCCTCGCGCTTTCGGGCCCGCTCACCGACTACCTTCGGTTCGATAGTACCCATCTGCTGGTCGTCACATTGGCAACGACGTTGGGGTTCTCGTTCGTTGACGCGACCCTCCAGGGTGAACAGAAGGTTCATCTCGCAGCGCTACTCACCCCGCTCGATCGAGTGGTTCGGAGTGGCCTCCAGCTCGCCGTCGTTTTCTTCGGGGCACTCGGTGGTGGCATCGCCGGGCTGATATGGGGGTATGTCGCCGGCGCGGCCGTCGCCGGGATCGTGGGTCTCGCCTTCGTGACGATGCGCCCGCGATGGCCCGGTCGAGAAGGGTTCGAGCGCGTCCTCGGATTCGCTCGGTACTCGTGGCTGTCGGGTATCGAGGGACGGTCGTTCTCTTCGATGGACACCATCGTCCTCGGGCTGTTCGTCGCCTCGAACCTCATCGGCTACTACGAGGTGGCATGGAACCTCGCCTCCATCCTCGCGGTATTCGGGACTTCCATCAGCGACGCTCTCTTCCCGGCGCTGAGTCAGCTCTCCAGCGAGGACGACGAGAGGGCCGTTGCGGGGCTCATCAACGACGCCCTCGCGTACACGGGACTGTTCGTCGTCCCCGGCCTCGCCGGTGTCGTAGTGGTCGGCGATCGCGTCCTCGCGATCTACGGCGGCGAGTTCCGCGCGGCGTCGACGGTGTTGGTGCTCCTCGTGGTCGCGCGGCTCGTCTACGCCTACGAGGCACAGCTGGTCTCCACGCTGTACGCCATCGACAGGCCCGGCGTGGCGTTCCGGGTGAACGTCGCGTTCGTCGTCGCCAACCTCGGCCTGAACCTCCTGCTGGTCGCGCTGTACGGATGGATCGGTGCGGCGGTCGCGACGACAATCGCCGCCGTCGTCGGGCTCGTACTGGCCCACCGTGCGCTCTCGGCGACGATCGCGTTCGACGTTCCGGTGGCGGAGCTTGGTCGCCAGTGGCTCGCGGCGGTGACGATGGGGGGTGCGGTAGCTGTCGCGGAGAGACTCGTTGCCGACGTGCTGGGCTCGGGCATCATCGGAACGGTCCTGCTCGTCGGCTTCGGTGCAGCGGTCTACTTCGTCGCGTTGCTCGGTCTCTCCGGACGACTCCGCGCGACCGTCGCGGACAATATCGCCCTCTGACCGGGCACAGCCGAGCGCAGAGCAACCACCGCCGCTGCAACCGGACCGCGTCTGGCGTTCGAGTGGTCCCTCACGCCACTGCCTCCCCGACGCTCTCGTACTCCCAGACCAACTCGAAGTACCGGTTCAACCCCGCGACGAACGACCCGTTCTCGGTGATCGCGGCCTGGCGAAGGTGGTTCGGGATCTCGTCCTCCTGGACGAGCAGGATCGCGGTGCCGGTCTCGTAGTCCATGCTCGGGTCCGCGAGCGTGCCCCGCCACGGGAGCTGCTCGGTGCTGAAGCGCAGTCCGACGGCGGGGAACTCCGTCCGCAGCCGCTCGACGATCGCGGCCTGGGTCGTGGCGTTCGATTCCGAGAGGTCGTCGGGGTGGAGCACGAGCACGTCGACGTCGATCCCGCGCTCGATCGCGTCGGCGAGCGCCGGCTCGACGGTGTCGAGGTACTCGAAGCTCTTCGAGATGATCCGTATCCGATCCCGGGCCTCGTGGTAGAGTCGCCTGGTCTCGGACTCGCTCGGCTCGCCCACGTCGACCACCGAGAACAGCTCCTCGGCGGGGGTGACGTCCTCGCTCGCTCGCTCGTATCGGGGTTCGAACTCGTCGAGGAACGCCTCGCGGCGGTCGTCGAGGTCAGTTCGAAAGCCCTCGTACGCCTGGCGACGGTTCTCGACCGCGCGATCGAGGATCGCTGCCGGCGAGCGGGGCTGGTAACGCTTCGGACGCTCGGGGATCACCTTCACGAACCCCCGATCGGCGAGCGCGTCGAGCACGCCGTAGATCCGGGCCTTCGGGATCCCGGTGGCCTCGGCGAGCGTCGGCGCGGTCGTCCGTCCGAGGGTGAACAGCTCGGTGAGCGCGCCCTCCTCGTACTCGGTGAGGCCCACCCGATCGAGCGTTCCCGTGGGGTCGGCGTCGGTCATACCGACGGTTCGACGGTCGGGACTGTAACGCTGCCGGAGGCGTCGCGAGTGGCTGTGAACGGGCCGCGACTCACCGCACGACCGTGGCAGTTTTCGGATCGCCGTCCCGCCTGGGACGACGGATAGTCCGTACTGGGGAAAGGTATTTACGACCGGCCGTCGTTGGTTACTCAGAAACCGAGTAACCATGGCATCGAAGGCAACCACTGAGGACGACGCGTCGGAGGAAGCGCCCGCCGACCGGCATCTCGACGGCGTCGCGGACGGCTGTGGATGTACCGAAATCTGGGAGCACCTGAGCGAGCGGCGCGCGGCCGACGACTGAGGCTGCTCTGGGGTTCGCTCGGCGCGTATCGGTCCGGTCGGGTAACAAAGGCTTTTGCGCGCGCGCCGCCGAACCCCGGGAAATGGTCGATCGCGGCGAGGTCTGCGTGTTGCTCCCGACCTACGAGGAAGCCGCGACCGTCGGCAGCGTCATCGCGGCCTTTCGCGATCGTGGCTTCTCGAACGTGCTCGTCGTCGACGGCCACTCGACCGACGGAACGCGGGAGATCGCCCGCGAGCACGGTGCACGCGTTATCACCCAGTCCGGCCGGGGCCGTGGCGGCGGCAAGGGCCAGGCGGTTCGGGAGGGGGTCGAACGGGCCGACGCACCGTACGTCCTCCTGCTCGACGGCGACGGCACCTACCGACCGGAGGACGCCGACGCGCTGCTCGAACCGCTGCTGAGCGGGGAAGCCGAGCACGTCATCGGCGATCGGTACGCCGACATGGCCGACGGCGCGATGACGCGGCTCAACGGCGTCGGCAACGGGTTGATCAATCGTGCCTTTCGGTACATCCACGGCCGCGACCTCGGGGACATCCTGAGCGGCTATCGCGCGTTCACCCGGGCGTCGTTCGAGCGGTGCAACCCCACCTCGGAGGGGTTCGGGATCGAGACCGAACTCGCCGTCGAGTGTGTGAAACGCGGCATTCCGACGACGGTGGTCCCGATCCGGTATCGAGCGCGGCCCGACGGCTCGGAGACCAACCTCAGACCCGTCCGCGACGGCGGAAAGATCCTCCTCACGCTCTACCGGCTCGCGAAGACCAACAACCCGCTCTTTTACTTCGGGAGCGCCGGCGGCCTCGCGGGGTTCGTCGGGGCCGTGGTGGCTGCATACGTCGCCGTCGAGTGGCTCACGCTCGGGATCTCCCACGAGGTGCTCGCGGTCGCGTCGGCCTTTGCGATCATCGTCGGCGTCCAGCTGGTGATGTTCGGCGTCCTTTCCGATATGATGCTCGCGATCAACCGCGAGCAGACGCGGCGGTTCGAACAGCTCGTCGGTCGCCGCCAAGCAGACGACCGGCCCACGGTCGCGAGACGATCACCGACCGACCGGGACGACACCCGAGTTGAACGCCCGCCCGTCCTGCACTACGATCGGCCGCGGGACGGTGGCGACCGGGAACGACGAGTGCGGGAGGAGGACGGAGAGGAACGGCGAGTGCGGGACGGAGAGAGCGACGGCGGGCGTGTCGAGCACGGAACCGAGGAGGAGCAGGCAACCGACTGATCCGGCGGACGAACGAGCGCTGAAGCCGCAGTAGGGCCCTTCGGCCGAGTTCGAGACCCGACGCTCTCGTGGTCACACCGACGGGGACCTCACCGTACGCTGCGGGAACGAATCGGCTCTCGTCCACAGCGTGTTCCGGAACGATCCCAGCCGAACCCATCCACAGCAACGCACGGACGACGTGCTCCGAACCGATTGTCACGAACGATATGGTTTATATCGACGGACGTGGTACGGTATACCGAGGCGAGAGCATGAGCACGGAAACCGGAAACAGCCGGAGGAGCAGGCCGTTCACTGACAACTGGCGAGTACTGGCAGGCGTTGGAGCACTCGTATCGATTCTCGGGATCATTGCGATCTTTTCGCCGTTCGTGACCGGTATCGCCCTCTCGCCGATCCTCGGTGTGTTGCTCGTCATTGGTGGCATCGGCCACGCCGTCCACGTCTTTTCCGCCGAAGGGACGAGAACGTTCGTCTGGCAGGCCCTGCTCGCGGTGGCCTACGCCGTCAGCGGCATCACGTTGATCGCGAACCCGATCATCGGGCTGCTGACGCTCACGCTCCTGCTGGCGGTGTTCTTCGTCATCGAGGGTCTCATCGAGGTCGTGATGGGAGTGCGACGTCGTCCGGCGTCCGGGTGGGGCTGGCTGCTCGCCAGCGGCGTCGTCGGCATCGTCGCCGGCGTGCTGGTCTGGATCGGGTGGCCGATCAGCGCGCTGTGGGTGGTCGGCCTCGTCTTCGGGATCAAACTGCTCAGTACGGGGGCGACGATGATCGTACTGGCCATGGGGAGCCGCAGAGCCGCGCGCGACACCAGATCGTCCGGTACGACGTCGCGCAGCGCCTGAACTCTCTGCAACTTTTGCGTAGAGGGTGCAGAACCGTCGACGAGACCCTGCAACTCGGTGAGCGAGTCCGACTCGGTTCGAGAGGGAGTTGATGTCGGAATTTAGATGTCTTCAGAAAACATTATTATCGATCAAAAGGTATCGGTGGTACGGCTCCGGGATCGGGGACGGCGAATCGTGGACGGTTGAGTGCTCCACGGCGCAGACGAGCGTCCGACTCGGTTCGAGACCCGATCGACGGAGCGATGGGGGAACACGATGGCAAATCAGGAATTTCACGGCCGCATTGGACGCACGTACGACGAATCCGAACCGTGGTGGCCCGAGCAGGCGCGAGCGCCGGCAGACGCGCCGAACGTTCTGTTGATCACCCTCGACGACGTCGGGTTCGGCCACTGGGGCTGTTATGGCGGGATCGCCGACACGCCCAACATCGATCGCCTCGCCGAGAACGGCCTTCAGTACAACAACTTCCACACGACGGCGATCTGTTCGCCGACCCGGAGTTGTCTGCTGACCGGACGGAACCACCACTCCAACGGGATGGCCAGCATCGCCGAGGTATCCACGGGGTTTCCGGGATACAACGCCCATATTCCCCACGAGAACGGTTTCCTCTCCGAGACGCTCGTGGAGGAGGGCTACAGCACCTACGCGCTCGGCAAGTGGCATTTGACACCCTCCGAGACGAACAGCGCCGCGGGACCGTACGATCAGTGGCCGCTCGGTCGCGGGTTCGAGCGCCACTACGGGTTTCTCGGCGGGGACACCGACCAGTACACGCCCTCGCTCGTTCACGACAACCACCAGGTCGACCCACCGGCGACGCCCGAGGAGGGCTATCACCTCACCGAAGACATCGCCCAGCGCGCCATCGACTTCATCGGCGACGCCAAACAGGTCGATCCCGACAAGCCCTTCTTCACGTACTTCTGTCCCGGCGCGTGCCACGCACCGCATCAGGTACCCGAAGAGTGGATCGAGAAGTACGAAGGGGAGTTCGACATGGGGTGGGACGAGGCACGCGAGCAGATTCTGGAACGTCAGAAAGAACTCGGCGTCGTCCCGGAGAACACGGAGCTGTCGCCACAGAACGAGGACGTCCGGGCGTGGGATTCGCTCTCCGATGACGAGCAACGCCTCTACGCCAGGATGATGGAGATATTCGCCGGGTTCCTCGAACACACCGACCACCAGATCGGCAAAGTCCTCGACTACCTCGAAGAGCTCGGCGAGCTGGAGAACACGCTCGTGATGGTGCTCTCGGACAACGGTGCGAGCGCGGAAGGTGGCCCGAACGGTTCCGTCGACGAGAATCACTTCTTCAACAACGTTGAGGAAGATCTAGAGGAAAACCTCGAGGCGATGGACGACCTCGGCGGCCCGAAGTACTTCAATCACTACCCGTGGGGCTGGACGTGGGCCGGCAACACGCCGTTCCGCCGCTGGAAACGCGAGACCTACCGTGGCGGCGCGAGCGATCCGTTCGTGATCTCGTGGCCCGAGGGTATCGAGGCCAGTGGCGAGATTCGCGAGCAGTTCATCCACGCCATCGACGTCGTCCCCACGGTACTGGAGTGTCTGGATATCGACGCCCCCGACGAGATCAAGGGCGTCCCCCAATCACCCATCGAAGGGACGAGCTTTGCCTACTCCTTCGACGAACCCGACGCGCCCGAACGACACACCACCCAGTACTTCGAGATGTTCGCCACCCGGGCGATCTATCACGACGGGTGGCGCGCGGTCCACCCTTGGGAGTTCAACAAGCCGATCACCACCGAAGATCTCTCGGCGACGAGTCTCGAAGAATCCGGCTGGGAGCTGTATCACGTCGCCGAGGACTTCTCGGAGGCCCACGACGTGAGCGACGAGCACCCCGAGAAGCTCCTTGAACTCGTTCAGCTGTGGTGGACCGAGGCCGGCAAACACGACGTGTTGCCGCTCGACGGTCGTGGCACGCAGCGCTTCGCCGAGGAACGTCCCGAGCCCGGCAGACCCCGTGACACGTACGTCTACTACCCCGGCGGCCAGTCCATTCCGGAGAACGCCGCGGTCAAGGTGCTCAACCGGGATCACAGCATCACCGCCGACCTGACGACAGCCGACGGCGAGAACGAAGGCGTGCTCATCGCCAACGGCTCTCGTTCGGGCGGCTACTCGCTGTACGTCATGGACGGTCAACTCCGCTACGTCCACAACTACGTCGGCAAGGAGGAGTACGAGGTGACCGCCGAAGAGTCGCTCCCCGAGGGCGAGGTTTCGGTCCGCATGGAGTTCGAGACGACCGGCGAGCTCGACCTCGAAAACGGCGAAGGCAGACCCGGAACAGTCCGGCTCTACTACGGCGACGAACAGATCGGCGAGGACGAGATTCCCGTGACGATCCCGATAACGACGGGCCTGACCGCGGGGCTGAGCTGTGGCCGCGACGCCGTCAGCGCCGTCTCCGACGCCTACCGCGATCGGGCACCGTTCGCGTTCACGGGAGACCTCGCCCGAGTGACGGTCGACGTGAGCGGCGACGCGGTCGTCCACCACGAGGCCGAGATGGATCGCATCATGGCCCGGGAGTGAGTCACTTCGCCACCGCGTCGCGATCCGCTCGTCACACCATCACGACCGGAGACGAAGACGGTTCGGGATGCCAGTAGTTCTCGAATCGCTGGCTCGGCTCGCGGTGCTGGTCTTCGTCGTGGCCAGCATGCTCGCGATGGGACTGAGCCTGACCCTCGATCAGATCATCACGCCACTCGAAAACACGAGGCGCGTCGCGAGGGCACTGCTGGCCAACTTCGTCGTGGTGCCGCTGGTCGCCTTCGGGATCCTCCTCGTCGTTCCCCTCTCGGAGCCCCAGTCCATCGGTCTCGTCTTACTTGCGACCGCGGCCGGAGCGCCGTTTCTACCGACGCTGGTTCAGGCCGCCAAGGGTGACGTCGCGTTCGGCGTGGGCCTCATGGTTCTGCTGATGGTGGTGACGGTCGCCTACGTCCCGCTGGTGTTGCCGCTGTTGCTTCCCGGCGTTGAAGTCAACCCGCTCGACATCGCGAACTCGCTCGTCGTGTTGATGCTCCTGCCGCTGGCCGCAGGCCTGGCGATCAGAAGTCGGTACACAAGCGTGGCGTCGACGCTGCAGCCGACGATGGCACAGACCGCCAGCACGTCGCTGGTCCTCCTGATGGTGCTCGTGCTGGTGTTGAACTTCGAGAACATCGTCGACGTCATCGGAACTGGGCTCATCGTCGCCCTGCTGGTACTCGTCGTCCTCTCGCTGGCGGCTGGATACGTGTTGGGTGGGCCGACCCTCGGGACCAGATCCGTCGTCGGACTGGGGACGGCTCAACGGAACATCTCCGCCGCGCTCGTCGTGGGCGCAGGGAACTTCACGGACCCCGACGTGATCGTCACGCTCCTGGTCGGCGCACTGATGATGCTGGCGGTGCTGCTGGTCGTCGGCGGCGAGCTCGGAAAGCGCAGTAGCACTTCACAGGACTCGTCCGAAGAGGACGCGACGTCACGGGGAGTGACGCCATCCGAGGACTGAACCGAGTCAGAGGAACATGACGAAAATGAGTCTACGGCTACCTCGGCTACTCGCCATCGACGCTGTTGGAACGGATGATAGCCGACGCGCCACTCGCGATGTCGGAACTGCGAGTGAATTTTTAAGCCTTGGCCGTACCATCCCAAAACAGTAAATCATGGTTCAAAGCGTCACGAGGGACACTCCGGCTTCGAACTCTCAGCTCGCTCGTGAACGACTCACCTCGGTACTCGATCCGATCAAGGGGGCAGGACTGTGGTCGTAATCACTCTCGTCGTGCTTGCAACACTGATCGGGCTATCCGTGGTTCTCTACTCGAGTCGCGTCCAGAGTTCGAAACGCTACCAGGCCATGGTGGTCCCACTCGCGGATATCATGGACATCGGGTTCGTTGCGATGACGCCGATCATCGTGGGCATCACCGGGATCGACTCACCGCTGACGATGATCGGCCTCTGTGCGCTCGGCTACGCAACGGGGTGGGTCATGCGCTACAACATCCGGTACTTCGAGCCGGTGTCCACCGTGAAAGGTGTGATACGCAGTGTAGCGCGTGTGTCCCAGGGTGCGCTGGTCGTGGCGTCCGTGGTGAACGTCGCGTACTACCTGCAACTGATGGGCGTCGTCGTCGTTCTCCTCGTCGCCGTCCCCTTTGACATCGACGGTGGTGCCGTATCCGGGACGGGAGTCGCCGTGGTGGTGCTCGTCGCTCTCGGGCTGATCGGCTTCCTCCGCGGATTGGAGGAGTTCAACGAGCTGGGTGAGCGAACGACGGCCTTCAACCTCGCTGCTGTCTCCGCGATCATCGTCGGATTTCTGGCGTACAACCTACAAGTGGCCGCGGCAGGGAACTGGTCGCTCCCCGATTACAACCCCCCACTGACTGCACAGGGCGCACGACAGCTGCTTGGATTCTTCGCTCTCGTCCAAGGGTTCGAGGCCTCACGGTACATGGGCCGACAGTACAGCGCGGAGCGACGGATGCGGACGATGCGGGACGCGCAGATCATCGCCACGATCGCCTTCGTACTCTTCCCTGCGGGGGCCCTCCTCCTCTTCGCACAGGTTCAGCCGGATCTGGAGCCGACCGCGATCGTTCGGATCGGCGCGGTGGCGAGTCCCGTCCTCCCGTGGCTCATACTGGCCTTGGCGATCGGCAGCCAGGCCTCCGCCGCGATCAACACGATCTCCTCGCGCTGTGACGTCCTCTTGAACCTCTCCAACGAGGCGATTCCGCGACGTTTCACCTTCCCGGTTCTTGCAGCGGGCTCCATCGCCGTCGTGCTGGTCACCGATGTGCTCACGGCCGTCGCAGCCGCCTCACGGGTCTTTGCGATATTCTTCACGCTACAGTGTCTGATCGCTCTGGTCCTGGCCAACCGCCACGACCATCGGAGACAGGCCGTTGGCATCATCCTCGTCGGTTTGGCGATGGTTATCATCGCGATTTTCGGGCTCGCTACCTGATGGGGCTCACGCCTGTCGACTCCGTGATGACTGTGGGCTCAACGCTCGCCGCCGAAGAGCCCATCACTCTCGCTCGACAGCCCGCAAAGGGTTCAACCACGACCACACTACTCACGACACCACCGGTCGATGACCGACGCGATCGTTGCATCCTCGTGGACGCCACCCAGTTCCTCGTCCCCGTCGGCAGCCTGTAACAGTTCGACGACTCGTTGATTCGCGCCCGCGACGTGGAGGAGCGGCGTCTACTACCCGGACTGCTGTGAGAGGGTGAAGACGACCTGCACGTTCACGGATCTGCCGGTCGCCTGAGTCAGACGGCCGTCGATCCGCGAGGCGAGATCGGGCGGCACGTCGGCACTGTCGAGTCCGACGGTGACACGTACCTCCGCCGGGTTGCCGAGGGCGAGGTCGACCCCGTCGTAGTCGACCGTGGTGTCGACGAGCGTCGCCCCCTCGTAGTCGGGGCCGTCGAGCAGTGCATCGACCTCGGCGTTCGTCTGCTGTTCGAACGTCGCCACCTGGAACGAGGCGAACGTGACCGCTGCGAGCACGATCGAGAGCACGACGAGTGCCCCGATGAGTCGAACGGACCGTCCGACGAGTGCGGACCGAGCCCCCTCGACCCGGGAACTGTGCGCCGGGCGGTAGCCCGAAAGCCAGAGCACGATCAGCGCCGAGAGGTTGATCGCGAGCAGGTTCACGAGCACGAGCGTGCTCGCGGTGACGAATACTAATGGAGCGCCCCACGCGATGCCGAGCCCGGCGGTCGCCGCCGGCGGCACGAGCGCGACCGCGATCGCGACGCCGATGAGCGTCGATCCGGCCCCTCGAACGATGCTGATCGAGGCGGCGATCCCCGACCCGAGCGCGAGAAACAGCGAGAGGAAGTTCGGCTGAGTCCGTTCGGCGATCTGGGGCACTTCGGTGATGTCGAGGCCTGGCGGAACGAGCACGGTCTCCTTGAGAATCACACCGAGGACGGCGGCACACACGATGGCCAAGAGGAGGCCGCCGACCTGGAGCGCGATCCCTCGACGGGCGAGATCGGACTCGTCGACGACGGTGCCGACGCTGGCCGAGATCGCCGGTCCCATGAGCGGGGCGATCACCATCGCGCCGATGATGGTCGCGGCCGAGTCGAGCAGCAACCCCGTCGCAGCGATCACCGTACTGAGCACGAGAAAGGCGACGTACGTCGACGTCGCCGGGGCGAGGTCCGCGGCGCGCGCGACGAGTTCGTCGCGCGAGATGCGCAGGTCGGTGTAGCGTTCGCGCAGCGCGCCGATCCGCCGAGAGACTACGGTCTCGGTCGATTGGACGATCGTGTAGGCGTCCTCCTCGACACCCGCCGCCCGCAGCCTGTCGAGCACGGGCTCGACGCCGCTCGTGGGAACCGGAAACGAGACGACCGCCTCGAACTCCCCGCGGCCCGTCTCCTCCCACACTGCGTAATCGATCCCTTCCTCGTCGAGTTCCCCGAGGATCGCTTCGCGCGTCCCCTCCGGAACCAGCACCTGGATCAGACGCATACACCGAATTCACCTACTGAAGTATAGCTCATGGGGATCGACAAGTTCGAAAAGGAAGTCGTGACTGGCTCGTCAAGCCGCGGTACGGCGACGAATCGATCGTGAAAGCAGCACCACCTGCAATGAACACTTCCGTGTCGGATGCGGACTCCGGCCGTACGCCCGGCAATCTTATCGTCTACTGTTGATATGGTACGTCCATGGCAGACGTCGTCATCACGACCACGGACGGGCTCGACGGGACGGAAGTGACCGAATACCTCGGTGTCGTTTCGGGGGAGGCGATCATCGGCGCGAACGTCGTGAGTGACGTCTTCGCCGGGGTTCGCGACGTCGTCGGCGGGCGAAGCAGGTCCTACGAGAAGAAAGTCGCCAAGGGGCGCAAGGAAGCGCTCACGGACATCGAAGCCGAAGCGGCGGATCTCGGTGCGGGCGCCGTCGTCGGTGCTGCCTTCGACTACGAGGAGATGTCCGAAGGCATGCTGTGGGTCAACCTGTCGGGAACTGCTGTCAAAACACGCTAACCAGGCGGTCGGAGGATCCGTCCCCACCTCGTCACACCTCGGGAGACGGAACGGCGATGGTGCAGAGCGCTCGTTCGGGGCGTTCTCCGAGTGAGCTAAAAGAGCGATCGGAGCCGATCGAGGAGTCCCGTGGGACCGGACTGACGCCGTTCCTCGAAAACGGGATGGAGCGCGTCGAGCAGTTCGTCCTCGGAGTCGAAGCGCTCCCGTTCGACCCGTTCGAGCGCAGCCGAGAGCGCCATCGATCGGCCGGATGGGTCGTACGGCACGTCGGGATCACCGAGCGCCCGAACGGTCTCGTCGGCGTCGGCGGGAAAGGTGAGATCGGCACGGTCGAGGCGGTCGTCGAGTGCGGCGATCCCGAACGCGAGCGTGTCCGGTTCCTCGGCGTCGTCCTGGGGCGGTCGTGCGGCCATACCCGGCCATACCGGTCGAGCGACGAAAGTCTTGGCAGGTCACAACGACTATCCGCCGGCCCCCGCTTGCTCGAACGATGACCGACTACACCACCGTCTCGATCCCGAAGGATCTCGCCGATCGGGTCGAGGAGACCATCGAGGGGACGAGCTTTCAGTCGACCAGCGACCTCGTGCGATTCCTGCTCCGGAGCATCGTGATCCAACACCAGAAGCAGGGCGAGCTCACCGAGGCCCAGTTCGACGAGATCGCCGAACAGCTCCAGGATCTCGGCTACCTCCAGTGACTACTCGATGAACTCCGCGGGCGGCGCGCCGGCCAGGCGTTCGAGCGATCGTCGGGTCCCGTCCCGCGAGAACGCCGCGAGCGATTCGGGCTCCCACGGCGGCACCGCGACGAACACCACCTCGTGGAGGTCGTCGGTCCGCGTGAGTTCGAGTTTTCCTTGAGGGTGCGAGACGAACCGACCGTGAGTCTGACCCGCCGGCGTGCCGAGATCCATCCCGAACACCGTCGACACCGACTGGCCCGCCTCGGGGAAGTAACAGTGAGTGAACACGGGCGTCTCGGGCGGGAGATTCGGTTCGGGCGCGGATCTACCCGCGACTTCGAGCTCGCCCGCCGGCGTGACCGCGAGCCCGATCGTCACCGACTCGGGCTCGGCCTCGCGGGCGAACTCCAGCAGCGCCTCGACGAGGCCGTGGGTCGCGTACACCACGTTTTCGGCACGGTCGACGGGCGACATCCTCCCGCGGACTCACCCCGAGAGGAACAGCCGCGCGGTCTTCGCGTAGAGCGACGGCGCACGCCGGCGCGATCCGTCGAGCGCCGTCGAGAGCGCCCGACTCGCGCCCTCGTGGACGCCCGCGCCGTGACCAGCGAGGATCCGATCGGGCGCGAACCCGCGGAACGACCGTCGCGGCGGGAGCAGTCGTAGCGCCGGATGGACGCCGAGTCGCTCGGTGCCGGTCCGGAAGAACTCCGCCGTGCCGAGCGCTTCCGCGACCACGAGCGTCCCCTCCCCGTCGTGGTACAGCGCCGCCTCCTGCCACAGCGGCGTCGAGACCTTCCGGAGCCGATAGCCCGACTCGCCGAGCTCGCTCGAAAACCGTTCGATGGGTGCGTCGAGATCGGACGCGATGTCGGTCATCCACGACGGGACGTGGACCGACACGTCGTGTCGGCGCGCGATCTCCGCCGCATCGCGCTCGTGTCGAGGGAGCAAGAGCACGACACCGGCGACGTCGCCGAACTCCGCGAGGAGGTCGTCGAGGCCGGCCGCGTCGAGCGGATCGACGAGCCAGGTACCCTCGTCGGACGCGAGGGCGTGACTCGCGCGCTGCATCCGCTCGTCGGGGTAGGCGATCCAGCCGACGCCGCCGTCGAAGCGGTCGATCTCCTCGTACGCGGCCCGTCCGGAGCCTTTCATCGGCATGAACGGGCTTGGAATCGGCGGCCCATGAGCGCGTCGGTGGCACGGGCGTTTATCCCGTCCCGGGCCGTTCGCCGGGTATGATCGCGACGCTCGACTGGCTCGCGCTCGAAGTCAAGTATCTCGATCGCGCGAGCACGTTCTACCGCGATCACCTCGACCTCGAAACCGTCGGGGAGGGAAGCGACGAGGTCGCGCTCGCGGTCGGCGACACCGATCTCGTGCTCCGTCGGCCCACAACTCTACCGCGTGGCGGCCTCCACACCCACTACGCGCTCTCGATCCCCGCCACCGAGTACGACGCGTGGTACGACCGACTCGCCGAAACGTTCGATCTCGACGAGCACACCTTCGGGAGCGCACGCTCGCTGTACTTCTACGACACCGAGGGCAACTGCGTCGAACTCGGCGAATCCGAGGCAGCTGGGACCGGCGTTCTCGGCGTGTTCGAGGTCGTCCTCGAAGTCGCGGACCTCGACCGCGCCGAGGCGTTCTACACGGCGCTCGGGATGGACGTGATGGATCGCGGGAGCGAGCGACGGCGGGTCCGGCTCGACGCCGGCCCGTTCGCCCTCGAACTCTGGGAGCCCCAGTTGGGCATCGCCGACGCGCGTGGCGGCGTCCACGTCGATTGCGGGTTCGGCGTCGAAAACCCCGAGGCGGCGCTCGAACGGGTCGAGGATCGCGTGTCGACGACCGAGCGCATCGAGGAGGGAATCAGGGTGCGCGATCCCGACGGTCACTATCTGACCTTCGTGTAGCGTCGACGCGAGGCAGGCAGTCGAGGGCCGCGAAGCCGTCAGTCCAGCCGGTCGGTGTCGATCGTGACGCCGGGCGGCGTGACCAGGAGGAATCGCCGGAAGTGGATGAGTTCGCCGCCCATCTCGCGGATGTCGGGCGCGAACCCGGCCGCGAGGCGCTTCATGTCGCCCTCGACGGCGAGCACGAGCACCGCGCCGCCGTCGACTTCCGCGACCCACTCCTCGTCGGGCGTCCGGCCGTCGAGCACCCCGAGGACCACTCGACCGGTGCCGTCGGCGTCCTCCACGTCCATCTCGGATTCGATCGTCTGGAGATCCAGATCGAACTCGCTCATACCGGGTCTCAGCGCGGTCGAAGAAAACGCTTCCGTCAGTCGTCGGCCGGCTCCGCCCGCGGGGCGTCGGGCGTCCGGGCGGCCTGCCGGGAGAAGTACGTCGCCAGCGCGGGGCCGGTGACGTTGTGCCAGACGCTGAACAGCGCAGGCGGGAGCGCGGCGAGCGGGCTGAAGTACGCCGTCGCGAGCGCGACCGCGAGACCGCTGTTCTGGAGAGCGACCTCGAAGGTACACGCCCGGACCCGTTCGGGGCTCATTCCGCTCGCGCGCCCGACGCCGTAGCCAGCCCCCAGGCCGATCGCGTTGTGGGCGACGACCGCGAGCAACACGACCGCGCCCGCAGTCAGGATGTTCTCGACGTTGAGCCCCACGACCGCCGCGACGATGGCGACGATGGCGGCGACACTGATCGCGGGGAAGATCGAGAGGCCCGCCGCCGCGAGTTGCGGCGCGTAGCGGTCGAGGGCGATCCGGAGCACGAACCCGGCGACTACGGGGAGCAGGACGACCTGAACGATGCTCGTGAACATCTCAGCGAACGTGACCTGAAGCTGTTCGCCGGCCAGCGCGACGACCCACGCCGGCATCACGACCGGTGCGGCGATCGTCGTCACGGTCGTGATCGCGACCGAGAGCGCGACGTCGCCCTTCCCGAGATACGTCATCACGTTCGACGCCGTACCGCCCGGTGCGGCACCCAGCAGGATCACGCCGATCGCGAGTGCGGGCGGGAGCGAGAGCGCGACCGTGATCGCCCACGCCGCGACCGGCATCACGAGCCACTGGGTGACCGCACCGATCGCGACGTCGCGCGGACGTTCTGCGATCCGCGTGAAGTCCTCGGGCTGGAGCGTCAGCCCCATCCCGAGCATGATGACGCCCAGCAGCGGCGTGATGTAGGGTTCGATCCAGGTGAACGTCGCTGGCGAGGCGAGCGCCGCACCCGAGAACAGCACCACCCAGACCACGAAGTACGTGCTCGCGAACTCCCCGATCCGTTCGAGTCGGTCGAGCACGCTCACGTTCTCACCTCCTCGCTCACGTGATGGCGGCCCCGCCACGCGAGTGTGCGAGACGATCCATCGGCACGATCGACGTCGTCGGACATACCACGGCCGTCATCACGCCCCGATAAAAGTCCTCGCCCGCGTCGGCTACGCGTACTCCTTCCGGAACCCGCGGAACTCGGTGCGGTGGGCCTCCTCGTCGGTGAGGATCGTCACTGCGTAGTCCTCGGTCACGGGGTCGTCGGCGTCGCGTGCGGCGTGGATCAGCGATCGATAGGTCTCGATGGCGTCCTCCTCGGCTTCGAGAACGCCGTCGATCACCGCGGGCACGTCCGTCGAATCCTCCGGCGGTTGGAGGCTCTCTTGGTGCATCTCGAAGTCGGCCGATGCTGGCGGTCGTTCGTCGAGCTGCTTCAGCCGCTGGCCGAGCATCCGGGCGTGATTGAGTTCCTCGTCGATGTCCGCTTCGAGGCTCTCCTTGATCTCCTCGGCGCGAACCCCGTCGAGCACGATGGAGTTGGTGAGGTAGTTCATCACGGTCTCGATCTCGTCGCCGTAGGCCACTTTGAGCAGCCGAGTCACCTCGTCGCTCGTCATGCGCTTCGCTACGTGGGCCGAGAACTTCAGTGTAGCTGCCGTCGGCCGGCCGACGATTCTCGCGATGCCATCGGATCGCGCGCGAGTCCCGTTCCGTTGTATTCTACCGAATCACGGCGGAAATGTCACTCCGACAGCGGCCACGTCGCGACGGTTTGCCGTGATCAGTACTAACGAATATAAGGAATTGCCGACAATCGGTATCCGTTGATTGCTGTCGGTTTCGGGGTCGACCGTCGCACGAGCCGTCCTCCGGTGTGTGGCGGAGCGACAGGTTTATCAGTACCATGCACATCGGAGTCGATTGCAATGTCCCACCACAACGTGGACACGGAGGACACGTCGGAGACCCCGGCGGGTCGAGTTCTTCCAGGGCACACTGGAATCCACAACTGAAGTCGACACGGTGCGAATTTTCGACACGACGCTACGTGACGGCGAGCAGTCGCCACGCACCTCGTTCAGCTACGACGACAAGCGCGAGATCGCCGCGACGCTGGACGAGATGGGAACCCACGTCATCGAGGCCGGGTTCCCCGTAAACTCCGACGCGGAGTTCGAGGCCGTGAACGACATCGCCGAAAGCACGAGTGTGACAACCTGCGGCCTGGCACGCGTCGTCGAGGGCGACGTCGACGCCGCGCTGGACGCTGGCGTGGAGATGGTCCACGTCTTCGCGTCCACCAGCGACGTCCAACTGGAGGACGCGATGCACGCCAGCCGCGAGGAGATGAAAGAGCGCTCGGTCGCAGCGGTCGAGCGCGCGAAGGAGGCCGGCGTCGAGGTGATGTTCTCGCCGATGGACGCCACCCGGACCGATCCGGAGTACTTGATCGACGTGATCGAGGCGGTCTCTGTGGCCGGCACGGACTGGATCAACGTCCCCGATACGTGTGGGGTTGCGACCCCGACGCGCTTCGGCGACCTGATCGAGACCGTCCGAGCGCACACCGACGCCCGGATCGACGTCCACACCCACGACGACTTCGGGCTGGCGAGCGCGAACGCGCTCGCGGGCTTCGAAAGCGGGGCCGAGCAGGCCCAGGTCAGTGTCAATGGCATCGGCGAGCGCGCCGGCAACGCCGCCTACGAGGAGGTCGTGATGAGCGCCGAGTCGCTCTATAATGTGGACACCGGGATCGACACGACCCGGATCACCGAGCTCGCGCGGACCGTCGAGCGGATGAGCGGGATCGAGACCCCTGCCAACAAACCGATCGTCGGCGCGAACGCGTTCAGCCACGAGTCGGGCATCCACGCCGCGGGCGTGATCGAGAACTCCGACACGTTCGAGCCGGGCGTGATGACTCCCGAGATGGTCGGCGCGGAGCGCGAACTCGTCCTGGGAAAACACACCGGCCAGCACTCGGTGCGCGAGCGGCTCGTCGAGGCGGGCTTCCAGCCGACCGACGACGAGGTGCGCGAGTGCACTCGGCGGGTGAAGGACTTCGGTGCCGAGAAGGAACGGGTCACGATGGACGTGCTGACCCGGTTCGCGCACGAGGTCGGCATCAGTCAGTCGGAGCAAATCGCCCGGACGGAGGCCGACGACTGAGCCATGTCCGTTTCGAGCGCTTCGTCCCACCACCGACGGGTAGCGCCAGCCCGTGTGAGCGGGCGTGGCGGCGCGATCGATCGTCGCCGCGACCGCGGCTGGTGCAACGTTTGCAGCGCGCGCAAGGGTTATTACCATCCGGCTGGTGAAGATCGATACGATGTTCCGATCGACTGTCGCACGAGGGTCGCAGCCTCGGAGCGACGCGGTCGGCGTGCGTGTGTCGATTATTGTAGGGGCATAGCCCCCTACACCACCTTCTCCCCCGACCCTGTTGCACCGACCGCACAGCGAACAGCACGCGCGACTCCCACGCGATCCATGCACGACCGACAGCGAACTCGAAAACAACGACCGACCCGACCACGCCAGGCGCATCGCCCACGACCCACGCCACGAACGGGGGGTGTGTCGTGAGCGAGCAGCAACCGACCCACCGCCCCGACGCGGACGAACCGACCACCGACGGCGCGATGGCCGAGGAGGTGGCTGCCGAAGACACGAGCACCGAAGCGGCGTCCCCCGAGGACGGCGCGGACGCTCGGCCCGTGACGACCGGTTCGGAGTCGGTGGTACGCGCGCTCGAAAGGGCCGGCGTCGAGCATCTCTTCGGCGTCCAGGGCGGCGCGATCATGCCGGTGTACGACGCGCTCTACGACTCGGCAATGGATCACGTCACGATGGCCCACGAGCAGGGCGCGGCCCACGCTGCCGACGCCTACGGCATCGTCTCGGGCGATCCGGGCGTCTGCCTCGCGACCTCGGGACCCGGCGCGACGAACCTCGTGACCGGGCTCGCGGACGCCTCGCTCGACTCGGATCCGATGATCGCGCTGACAGGACAGGTCCCGACCGCGATGGTCGGCTCGGACGCCTTCCAGGAGGCCGACACCACCGGGATCACGAGCCCCGTGACGAAGGAGAACTACTTCGCGAGCGACGCCGACACCGTGGGCGACGCGGTCGGTGAGGCGTTCGCGCTCGCCGACGAGGGTCGCCAGGGGCCCACCCTCGTCGACCTCCCGAAGGACGTGACGAACGGCGCGACCGAGCAGGAGCCCGCCGCGGGGCGAACGCCCGAAACCTACGATCCGCCCGAACGCGCCGAGCGTGAGGCGGTCGCAGCGGCCGCCACCGCGATCGCCAGCGCCGAGCGGCCCGTGATCCTCGCGGGCGGCGGCGTGATCAAGGCCGAGGCGTGCGACGAACTCCGGAAGTTCGCCACCGAGTACGGCGTGCCGGTGGTGACGACGATGCCCGCGGTCGGCGCGTTCCCCGAGGATCACGACCTCGCGATGGAGATGGCGGGGATGCACGGCACGGGCTACGCGAACATGGCGATCACTCACTGCGACGCGATGTTCGCGGTCGGCACCCGCTTCGACGACCGGCTCACTGGTGGGGTCGAGACGTTCGCGCCGGAGGCCGAGATCGTCCACGCCGACATCGATCCCGCGGAGATCAGCAAGAACGTCCACGCCGACTACCCGCTGCTCGGCGACGCCGGCACGGTGCTCGACCAGGTCCACGACGCGCTCGCCGAGGAGCGCGCGGCGGACATGTCGGCGACCGGCGAGCGCTGGCAGGAGTGGCGCGAGCAGTGTCGGGACTGGAAGGACGAGTACCCGATGGACTACGCCGCGCCGGACGACGCACCCCTCAAACCACAGTTCGTGGTCGAGGCCGTGGACGCGGCGACGGCCGACGACACGATCGTGACGACCGGCGTCGGCCAGCACCAGATGTGGGCGGTCCAGTACTGGACGTACACCGAGCCCCGGACGTGGGTCTCCTCGCACGGCCTCGGGACGATGGGATACGGGCTACCCTCGGCCATCGGTGCGCGCTTCGCGGCCGACGACGACCAGTCGGTCGTCTGTTTCGACGGCGACGGCTCCTTCCTGATGACGCTCCAGGAGCTCGTGGTCGCGGTGCGCGAGGACCTCGACATCGTAGTGATAATCCTGAACAACGAGGCGGTCGGGATGGTGCGCCAGTGGCAGGACGGGTTCTTCGAGGGCCGACGGATGGCCTCGGAGTACCCGTGGGTGCCCGACTTCGCGACGCTCGCCGAGGCGTTCGGCGCGCGCGGGTACACCATCGAGGACGAAAGCGAGGTCGAGGACGTCGTGAGCGAGGCGCTCGCGGACGACGGGCCGTCGGTCGTCGACGCCCACATCGATCCCACGGAGAACGTCTACCCGATGGTGCCGAGCGGCGGCGCGAACGGCGAGTTCGTCCTCGCGGAGGACCAACTATGACCGAGGGACTCCAGGGCCCCGCGCCCGACGAGCGGCCACAGCCATCGGGGCGGCGCAACGCCCAGGGCATCCGGATCGATCCCGCGGTCGCGGCCGAACCCGAATCGCGGCGGACAGTTCTATCGGCGCTGGTCGAGAACGAGCCGGGTGTGCTCGCGAAGATCTCCGGGCTCGTCTCGCGCCGGCAGTTCAACATCGAGTCCCTCACCGTGGGAACGACCACGAACCCCGCAACCTCCCGGGTCACGCTGGTGATCGAGGAGCCCGAACCGGGCGTTCGCCAGGTCGAAAAGCAGCTCGACAAGGTGATCAACGTGATCTCGGTCCGCGAACTCGGCGACGACGCCGTGCGGCGCGAGCTCGTGGTGCTGAAAGTTCACGGCGAGGAGCCGGACAAGGTCCACGCCGTCACCGAGATGTACGACGGGGAGACGCTCGACGCCGGGCCACGGACCATTACCGTTCAGATTACCGGCGACGAACAGAAGATCGACGACGCGATCGACGCCTTCCAGCAGTTCGGCATCCGCGAGCTCGCACGAACCGGTCAGACCGCGCTCGCACGCGGCGAGGAGTGGACGACACACGCCGAAGAGGAGCGGTACGAACGGGTACACGAAACATGACAGAACACGCGACGATCTACTACGACGACGACGCAGACAGCACCGCCATCGACGGAAAGACCGTGGCCGTACTGGGCTACGGCTCCCAGGGCCACGCCCACGCCCAGAACCTCGCCGAGAGCGGGGTCGAGGTGGTCGTGGGGCTCCGCGAGGACTCGAGTTCGCGCGATGCCGCCCGCGCGGACGGCCTCGACGTGAAAACCCCAGCAGAGGCCGCCGCCCGCGCGGACGTCGTCTCGATGCTCGTGCCGGACACCGTCCAGCCATCGGTGTACGCCGACATCGAGAACGAACTCGACGCCGGCGACACCCTCCAGTTCGCCCACGGGTTCAACATCCACTTCGGGCAGATCGAACCGCCCGAGGACGTGGACGTGACGATGATCGCCCCCAAGAGTCCGGGCCACCTCGTCCGGCGCAACTACGAGAACGATCAGGGGACGCCGGGCCTGCTCGCGGTCTATCAGGACGCGACCGGGGAGGCGAAAGCCGAGGCGCTCGCGTACGCCGAGGCGCTCGGCTGCACCCGTGCGGGCGTCGTGGAGACCACGTTCCGCGAGGAGACCGAGACCGACCTGTTCGGCGAGCAGGCGGTGCTCTGCGGTGGCGTGACGAGCCTGATCAAGCAGGCCTACGAGACGCTCGTGGACGCCGGCTACTCCCCGGAGATGGCGTACTTCGAGTGCCTCAACGAGATGAAGCTCATCGTCGACCTGATGTACGAGGGCGGGCTCGGCGGGATGTGGGATTCGGTCTCCGACACGGCCGAGTACGGCGGGCTCACCAAGGGCGACGTCGTGGTCGACGAGCACGCCCGCGCGAACATGGAGGAGCTCCTCGACGACGTCCAGAACGGCGCGTTCGCTCGCGAGTGGATCGCGGAGAACCAGGCCAACCGGCCCGCCTACCGCCAGCTCAGGCAAGCCGAGAAGGATCACGAGATCGAGGAGGTGGGCGAACGCCTGCGTGGGCTGTTCGCGTGGGCCGACGAGACGGAATCGAGCGAGGAACAGGGCGAAGCGGAGCGAGTCCAAGCAGATGACTGAGCACACGACACCGACGACGACCGAACCGACGAACCGAACCATGAACGACGTGAGCCACACCAACCCGAAGACCGGCCGGCCGTTCGGCGAGCGCGTGGTCTTCGCGCGCGGCCCGACGGTGGCGGCGGACGGAGGTGAGCGAAGCGACGGTTCGCGATCCTCGTCGGTCGAGCGAAGCGAGTCCGACGGTGGTGAGAGAAGCGACGGTTCTCGAACGACGGCAGACGGAACGTCTGCCGGAAGTGAGCCGAACGCGGAGCGGGCCGCGGACGACACAGCCGAAGACGCCGACGACGAGGCGGCCGACCGCATGGAGGACGTCGACCACGAGCCGCCGAGCGAGACCGCGGCGAACCCGGTCTTCGAGCGCGGCCGCGAGGGTCGCGACGACGCTCGATGAGCGAGTGCACCCTCTACGACAAGGTCTGGGATCGCCACGCGGTCGCGGAACTCCCCACCGGCCAGACCCAGCTGTTCGTCGGCCTCCACCTCATCCACGAGGTGACGAGCCCCCAGGCGTTCGGGATGCTCCGCGAGCGCGATCTGGAGGTCGCCTACCCCGAGCGCACCCACGCAACGGTCGATCACATCGTCCCGACGGCCGACCAGTCCCGGCCCTACGGCGACGACGCCGCCGAGGAGATGATGAGCGAACTGGAGGCAAACGTCCGTGAGGCCGGGATCGACTTCTCCGATCCCACCACGGGCGATCAGGGCATCGTCCACGTCGTCGGTCCCGAGCAGGGGCTGACCCAGCCGGGGATGACCGTCGTCTGTGGCGATTCGCACACCGCGACCCACGGCGCGTTCGGCGCGCTTGCCTTTGGAATCGGGACCTCCCAGATTCGGGACGTGCTCGCCACGGGCTCGATCGCGATGGAGAAGCAGCAGGTCCGCAAGATCGAGGTCACGGGCGAACTCGGCGCGGGCGTCGAGGCGAAAGACGTGATCCTCGCGATCATCCGGAAACTCGGTACCGACGGCGGCGTCGGCTACGTCTACGAGTACGCTGGCGACGCGATCGAAGCGTTGGGAATGGAAGGCCGAATGAGCATCTGCAACATGTCGATCGAAGGCGGCGCGCGCGCAGGCTACGTCAACCCCGACGAGACGACCTACGAGTGGCTGCGCGAGACCGACGCCTTCCGTGACGATCCCGAGAAGTTCGAGCGACTGAAGCCCTACTGGGAGTCGATCCGCTCGGAGAGCGATGCCGGGTACGACGACGTCGTGACGATCGACGGCGGCGCGCTCGAACCGATGGTGACGTGGGGCACGACGCCCGGCCAGGGCATCGGCATCTCCGAGCCGATCCCCGCACCCGAGGACCTCCCCGAGAGCGAGCGTGACACCGCGCGGCGCGCCCAGGAGCACACGCGCGTCGAGCCGGGTGAGAAGATGGACGGGTACGAGATCGACGTCGCCTTCCTCGGATCGTGTACCAACGCTCGCCTGGCTGATCTGCGCCGCGCGGCGCGGATCGTGGCCGGTCGCGAGGTCCACCCCGACGTGCGCGCGATGGTCGTCCCCGGCAGCCAGCGCGTCCAGACTGCCGCCGAGGAGGAAGGGCTGCAGGACGTGTTCACCGCGGCGGGCTTCGAGTGGCGAAACGCGGGCTGTTCGATGTGTCTCGGGATGAACGAGGATCAGTTGGAGGGCGACGAAGCGTGTGCCTCCTCGTCGAACCGGAACTTCGTGGGTCGCCAGGGATCGAAGGAGGGCCGCACAGTCCTGATGAACCCGCGGATGGTGGCCGCAGCAGCCCTGAAGGGGACGGTCACGGACGTTCGCGAGATCGAAGAACGGGAGGTGCCCACCGCATGAGCGCCGGTGATAGCGGCGCTGCGGACGCCGACGCGGACGGCGGGGACGGTCCCGTCGAAACCGTCGAACACGTCTCGGGGACGGGCGTCCCGATCCGGGGCAACGACATCGACACCGACCAGATCATCCCGGCGCGGTTCATGAAGGTCGTCACGTTCGACGGACTGGGCCAGTTCGCCTTCTTCGATCAGCGCTTCGACGACGATGACCAGCCCAAAGAACACCCGATGAACGAGGAGCGCTTTCAGGAGGCCTCGGTGATGGCGGTCAACGCCAACTTCGGGTGTGGCTCCTCGCGCGAGCACGCTCCCCAGGCGCTCCAGCGGTGGGGGATCGATGCGCTGGTCGGCGAGTCGTTCGCCGAGATCTTCGCGGGCAACTGCCTCGCGCTCGGGATCCCGACCGTGACCGCCGACGCGGAGGCGATCGCCGATCTCCAGGACTTCGTCGAGGACAACCCTGACGCCGCGATCGACGTCGACGTGGCCGCCGAAACGGTGCGCTACGGGGATCGAGAGATCGACGTTGCGGTCGACGACGCCCAGCGCACGGCGCTCGTCGACGGCGAGTGGGACACGACCGCGTTGATGCGATCGAACGCAGGTGTCGTCGACGAGACTGCACGGGCGCTTCCCTACGTCGATGACTGACCACATCGCGGTGATCCCCGGTGACGGGATCGGCGGGGAGGTCGTCCCGGTTGCGGTGAAGGTGTTCGATGCGGTCGGCGAGTTCGAATTCGAGTACGCCGAGGCTGGCGACGGAGCGCTGGCGGCAACCGGCAGCGCGCTCCCCGACGGCACCCGCGAGCTGGCCGCGAGCGCGGATGCGACGCTGTTCGGTGCGGCGGGCGAGACCGCTGCCGACGTGATCCTCCCGCTCCGGCGGGCGGTCGAGTCGTTCGCGAACGTCCGGCCAGCGCGGGCGTATCCCGGCGTCGACGCGCTCCACCCCGAGACCGATCTCGTGTTCGTCAGAGAGAACACCGAGGGTGTCTACGCGGGGATCGAGAGCGAGATCACCGAGGACGTCCGGACGCTCACGCGCGTCACCACGGAGTCGGCCTCGCGCCGGATCGCCGAGTTCGGGTTCGATTACGCCACCGAGCACGGCTACGACGTGACCGTGGCGCACAAGGCGAACGTGATGCGCCGTACCGACGGTCTGTTTCTCGACGGCATCGGGGCGGTCGCCGACGAGCGCGGTGTGGAGTACGAAACCCATCTGATGGACGCCCTCGCGATGCATCTCGTGATGGACCCCACCGAGTATGGGGTCGTGATCTGTCCGAACCTCGCGGGCGACGTGCTCTCGGATCTCGCGGCCGGCCTGGTCGGCGGGCTGGGACTGCTCCCGAGCGCGAACGTCGGTCGCGACCGCGCGCTGTTCGAGCCCGTTCACGGTACTGCGCCCGACATCGCTGGCGAGGGAGTCGCCAACCCCGTCGCGACGGTGTTGAGCGCCGCGATGTGCTGTGAGTATCTCGGCCACGACGCGGCGGGCGAGCGCGTGCGCGGGGCCGTGCTGGAGGTGCTCGCGGACGGACCCCGGACGCCGGATCTCGGTGGCGACGCGACGACCGAGGACGTCGAGCGCGCGATCGTCGACCGGCTCTGAGGCGCGGCCGCCGCAGTTAAGCAGTTCGGGTGCGTTGGTGCTCTCGATGCCAGACGTCACCCTCGACGAGGAAACCGTCGACCGGCTGGATCGACTACGGGTCGACGAGGAGTCCTACGACGAGATCGTGACCGAACTCATCAACATCTACGAGACCGAGGAGCGGACGCTGTTTCGCGGCGGCAGTCCCTAGTTCCCTGCGCTCGTGCGGATGTCGTCCCACTTGCCGCGCTCTTCGAGGCGCTGCTGGAGCTCGTCGGCGTAGCGCTGGGTCAGTCGCTCGGCGGCGTCGATCCGCTCCTGATCGGTGCCGCCGTCGCCGTCCATCCCGAGCGCGCTCTTGATCGAACCGAAGACCCCGCCATCGTTACTGTTTCCACCGGAGCCCTCGCCGCCCATCGCGCCCATTCCACCCATCCCACCGCCGACGTTGTCGAGCTCGGGCATGATATGGGGAAGGTTGTCGGTGTTCGCGACGAGGCGATCCTGGCCCTCTGCCGACCCTTCGACCTCGAACTCGACGGCGGTCATGATGAGCCCCCACTGCTGGCGGGAGAACTGGGAGTTCTCGACTGTCGAGGCGAACTCCTGGTCGACAGCCATTCGATCGCCGGCGATCCTGTCGCTCCACTCGCGGTCGCTCATGATCGGGGTTGGAGGGGGGTGCGTATCAGGCTTCCGTGCGTGGCGATGCGGGTGCGGTGGCGGTGCGGGTGCGGTGCCTGGCGGATGAAGGGCGAGGTCCGCTCTGCGGCTCGCGGGTCGCGCTGTTCCCCGCTCGCTTGTTCCGAGGTACTCGCTTCGCTCGCACCTCGCGTTCGAGGGCTTCGGCGGTGCTGTGCGGTTTGCAGTCGCGGAGAGATAGCATCCACGCGAGCGAAGCGAGCGTGGTTCACCGCGAGCGAGGCCGATGGCCGAGCGAGCGGGTGTTTTTGGTCCACCGGAAGACGCTTCGCGTCTTCCGAGCTGCTTGAAAACGCGAAGCGTTTTCAGCATCACGAAACGCCGGAGGCGTTTCGGTTGACTTCGTTCGCTTCGCTCACGAAGACAGGGTTTTGGACGGGGTCCGAGGCGAGCGACCGTGGGGAGCGAGCCGAGAGCCCCGTGTGAAAAAGTGGGGCTCCGGAAGGTTTTTGATTACCCGTGGTTATCACCGGCTATGGAGCTGCCGACGCCCGACGACCTCCGGGAACGCCGTCACGAGGTCGATCTCACTCAGAGCGCGCTCGCCGAGCGGGCGGGGGTCTCCCAGCCGTTGATCGCGCGGATCGAGAGCGGTGACGTCGATCCGCGGCTTTCGACCCTCCGGCGGATCGTGACCGCGCTCGACGCCGCCGAAGGCGGGATTCGCCGTGCGCGCGACCTGATGGGCGAGTCGGTCGTCCACGTCGCACCCGACGACAGCGTCCGGGAGGCGATCGACCGGATGGGCGAGGCGGGGTACTCCCAGCTCCCGGTGGTTCACGACGAGTACCCCGTCGGGATCATTTCCAATGGCGACATCCGCCGCTCCGGCACCGACGACGCCGCCGAACTCCCGGTGGCCGACGTGATGCGCGAGTCGATCACGACCGTGGCTCCCGACGCGACGCTCGACGCGGTCGATACCCACCTCGATCACCACGACGCGGTCATCGTGGTCGAGAGCGGCCGGATGGCGGGGATCATCACCGAGGCCGACGTGGCCGCTCACCTCTCCTGAGACACCCACATTTCCGAGGAGGGGTATCCTCGCGCTTGCTGCGCTCGCGCTGCGGGTACCCCTCCCCGCAAAAATCTGGACTAAAAACACCCGCTCGCTCGGCCATCGGCCTCGCTCGCGGTACGGTCGCTTACACCAACTACAACCGCAAAGCGGGCCTCGCCCTCGATCCACCGAGGAACCGCACCGCAACCACACAGCACCGCCGAAGCCCTCACCGCGCGCTCCCTGCGGTCGCTACTCACTCGGCCTTCGGCCTCGTTCGCGCGGCTCGCCCTTCATCCGCCAGGAGAGCAACGCTCTCCTGAGCCTCGGCTCACTTCGTTCGCCGAGACGCCAGGCCCGCGCCGCTCCGCACCGCTACCGCCCAACGCGGCGTACCGAGTCCTACGCTTCCTCGTCTTCCGGATCGTGTTCGATGGTCTCGACGATGTCGAGCGGCACGTCACGGAGCGCGCCGCCGACCTCGCTTTTGGCGATCCGCTGGGCGTGCTCGCGGCCGTCGGCGTTGAAGATCTCGATTTCGAGGACGAGGCCCACGATCGCGGTCCCGGCGGCGACGAACGCCGAGTCGAACGGCTCGCCGCAGGCCGGACAGCCGGTCGCGCCGACGTCGACCTCGACGTAGGACTTGTCGCGCTCGTTGAGTCGCTTGCCGGCCTCGCTGACCGCGACCCCGATCGCGTCGTCGACGTCCTCCACGTCCCGAACCAACCACGCCGCCTCCAGCGCCACGAGATAGTCGCTCATACCTCGCGTGCGTCCCGCGGCGTGACGTGCCTTGTGGTTCCACCGCCGGACGCGACACCCTCACGTGTGGCGTGTCGACCCATTCCATACCCAGTGCGGACCCGATCGGTGGCCCCGAGGACGACCGCTCCGGCGCGCACGTGAGCGCGATGCTCCGCATAAGTTATCGTGACGACAGCGGTGATCTACCGAGGTAATCCGGGTCGCGACAGCGAAAACCGTCTCTGGTTGTGGTAGAAGACAAGTACCGTTGAATCGACAGACGGCAGCGGTGTCTTCCGATCCACCGGCGTGTGACGACTCGAAACGGTTATATAGGTCTCCGTCGCCCCGTCGGGTGACGCCATGATCGAACGGCTGCGCCGCACGACCCTGTTCGCCGCGTACCAGACCGCCCTCGCGCTCGGCATCGTCACCTTCCCGCTCGCGCTGCTCACCGAGCGAGTCGGACTGTCCCTCCCGATCGACACGCTCGTCGAGCGGCTCGGCGAGGCCCACGAACGCGCGACCGACACGTAGCTCCGATCGCCGATTCGTTTCGAGTCGGCAATCCGTCCGTGAAAGACTGGCTTTATCAGCGTCCGGGCCGAACGCGGCGTATGCCTCAGCTTCCCGACGGCCAGGAGCTCTCTCTGCCCGGTCAGCAGACGACTGATGGTATCTACGAGCCCGAACTCGGTTCGCTCCCCGAGCCCGATATGGACAAAGGGGAGATGACGAAGACCGGCACGACCACCGTCGGCCTCACGACGAGTGAGGGGGTCGTGCTCGCCACCGATCGCCGCGCGAGCCTCGGCAACATGGTGTCGAGCAAGCAGGCTCAGAAGATCGCGGAGATCCATCCCCGCGGCGCGCTCACCATCTCCGGTGCGGTCAGCGCGGCCCAGGCGCTCATCAGCAACCTCCGTGCGGAAGTCGACCTCTACGAGGCCCGTCGCGGCGAGGAGATGAGCATGCAGGCGCTCTCGACGCTCACCTCGAACTTCCTCCGTAGTGGAGCCTTCTTCATCGTCCACCCGATCCTCGGCGGTGTCGACGACGAGGGAAGTCA
Organism: Halococcus agarilyticus; assembly: GCF_000334895.1. Taxonomy (NCBI): domain Archaea; kingdom Methanobacteriati; phylum Methanobacteriota; class Halobacteria; order Halobacteriales; family Halococcaceae; genus Halococcus; species Halococcus agarilyticus. The sequence continues at coordinate 56,844 of NZ_BAFM01000017.1, forward strand.
CATCTACAGCATCGATCCCTCGGGCAGCGTCATGGAAGAGGATTACAACGCCACCGGCTCGGGCTCGCCGTTCGCCTACGGTGTCCTCGAACAGCAGTACGAGGAGGGCCTGAGCAACGACGAGGCCGAGACGGTCGCCGCACACGCGGTCAAGAGCGCGGTCGAGCGCGACACCGCCAGCGGCAACGGCATCATCGTCTCCACGATCACCGACGAGGGCGTGACGACCGACGAGTACGAGAGCATCGACCAGGTTCTCTAAGACCACTTTTTCACACGGGGCTCTCGGCTCGCTCCCCACGGTCGCTCGCCTCGGACCCCGTCCAAAACCCTGCCTTCGTGAGCGAAGCGAACGAAGTCAACCGAAACGCCTCCGGCGTTTCGTGATGCTGAAAACGCTTCGCGTTTTCAAGCAGCTCGGAAGACGCTTCGCGTCTTCCGGTGGACCAAAAACACCCGCTCGCTCGGCCATCGGCCTCGCTCGCGGTGAACCACGCTCGCTTCGCTCGCGTGGATGCTATCTCTCCGCGACTGCAAACCGCACAGCACCGCCGAAGCCCTCGAACGCGAGGTGCGAGCGAAGCGAGTACCTCGGAACAAGCGAGCGGGGAACAGCGCGACCCGCGAGCCGCAGAGCGGACCTCGCCCTTCATCCGCCGAGGCCCGCCACCGCAACCGCCCCAGCCGCCGACCGGCAGCGACGCGCCTTTGCCGTCCACCGTCGAACGTGCGTCCATGCGACGGATCGTCGCCGTTGCGGTGTGCTGCGTTCTCGTGGTCGGAGCGACGCCAGCGAGCGCCCACGGCCAGCACCTCTCGGCGGACGCACAGTACGCCGAGAACGGCACGGTCGTGATCGAGTCGCTGTTCACCGCGACCGGCGGCTTCCTCGTGCTCCACGCCGACGACGGGGGCGAGCCGGGCGCGCCGATCGGCCACGCACCGATCGAGTACGGCTACGAGACCGGACTCGCGGTGAACGTCAGCGACGACGCCTGGCGAGACTGGAACGGCTCGAAGACCGTCTGGGCGGTGCTCCACCTCGACGACGGTGACGGCGCGTTCGAACCGGCCGACGACGAGCCGGTACCGGCCTTCGGCGGCAACGCGAAACAGTCGTTCGTCGTCGGCAAGCGCGCGAGCGGTCAGGCGAGCGTCGTCGCGTCCGGGTTCGGTAGCCAGCCCACGAACGGCTCGGTGACGGTCGAGCGGGTCGCGCTCGGCCGCGACGGCGCGGTCGTCGTGCGCAGCGATCAGGATGGCGAACCGGGCGCAGTCGTCGGCCGCACCGCACTCGACGCCGGCGTCCACGAGAACGTCACCGTCGATCTCGATCCGTCGTACTACCGCGACCGGGACTCGCGCTTCGGGCTGTGGGCCACCGTCGCGGAGCGTGACTCGCCGATCGTCGTCGACGGCGCGCCCGTCGCCAGCGAGTTCACCGTTCGAAAGGCCGGCGACGAGCCCGGAGCCGGCGCGACGACGACCACGGCGACGAGCGCCCGGCCCACGAGTGGGGCGAGCGACGCATCGGCGACCGAGGGGTCGGGCTTCGGTCTCGTGGCTGGCGTGCTCGCGGTCGCCGCGGTCGCGGTCCTCGCATCGGCTCGCAGGCGACGGCGGTAAATCGGCCACCAGGCGGGTTCGACGCCCGTACCAGAACGGGCTTTTGGCTGTAGACCGTAGTTCGGCCGATGCCGCCCAGCCTCGATCGTGACCTGTCGAGACGTGAGTTCGGCAAGGCCGCCGTCGCGCTCGGCGGGGCGAGTGCGCTCGCGGCGTGTCTCGACCGCTTCGGCCAGGAAGAGCAAGAACCCGTCCCGAGCGGCGTCGCCAGTCTCGAACAGCTCCCGACGCGCCAGCACGCGTGGCGCGACCACATCCGGCTCGACGACCATGGAAATTCGCTCCTCCCGCGCCACCAGATCCTGCTCTATCTGAACCTCGATGCGGACGGTCCACCCGGTGCGGACGCCCGCAACACCGTTTCGGCGGCACTCTCGACGCTCGACGAGGCCTACGAGCGGAGTCACGAGGGACTCATCCACTCGATGGCGTACTCGCCGGCGTACTTCGATCGGTTCGAGTCGTCGCTGCCCGACGATCTCGACCTCCCGCCGCCACGCCGGCTCTCGGCGTTCGAACAGCCCGATCTCGACGATCAGGACGCCCTGCTCCACCTCGCGAGCGACCGCCCCGAGGTGGTTCTCGAAGCCGACGAGGCGCTCACCGGCGACCGCGAGACCGCGAACGGCGTGGCCGTCGACGCCAGCCTCACCGACGTCTTCTCGGTCGATGCGCGCCGGACGGGGTTCATCGGCGCGGGGATGCCCGCCGAGCGCCAGGGGAAACTCGAAGGCATCCCCGACTCCGGGCCGGTGCCCGAAAAATCGCCGCTGTTCATGGGCTTTCAGGCGGGCTTCCGGAAGAACCAGGCGAGCGAGGACTACGTCACCCTGAAAGACGGGCCGTTCGCGGGCGGCACCACCAAACACGTCTCGAACATCCGCCAGCGCCTCGACGACTGGTACGGCGAGCAGGACTTCGACGAGCGCGTGATGGAGATGTTCTCGCCGACGCACGCCGAGGAGGGTCTCGTCGAGGGCGTCGGCAACAGTCTGGGAGCCGACAACGGACTCACCTCCGCGATGATCGAGAACACCGACGAGGCGGCCCGCGAGTTCGGTCGCGTCGGCCACGCCCAGAAGAACGCACGCGCGAACCGCGATCCCGACGGCAACGTCCGACTGCTGCGCCGGCACTTCGAGTCGACCGACGACGACATCGCGAGCCTCCACTTCCCCACCCTTCAGCGCGGGATCGGCGAGTTCGAAGCGGTACGAGAAGCGATGAACGGTGCGGACCTCACCGAGCAGACACCGGCGGTCCGCCAGCGGGTCAACAACGGTATTCTGGAATACATCTTCGTCGAGCACCGTGGGAACTTCCTGGTGCCGCCGATGGATCTGCGCGTGCTGCCGACACCGACCGGAGCGAACCGCTGACCGACACGAGCGACGATTCCACATCGGTCAAATCGACTCCGAGTTCGACGCCGAGCGGGCTCAGTCAAGTTCGAGATCGCGAACGGCGACACCGGAACCGTCCTCGACGTGGCCGACCACGCGCCCGTCGGTCGCGTCGGCGAGACGCTGGGCGTCGTCGGGCGCGAGCGCCGCGACGAACCCCATCCCCATGTTGAACGTCCGGTACAGCTCCTCGCTTCCGACGTTGCCCGCATCCTCGACGAACTCGAAGACGTCCTGGACGGGGAGTGGATCGGTGATCTCGTAGCGGAACGCGCCCATTCGCGAGAGGTTCGTCCAGCCACCGCCGGTGACGTGGGCGGCGGCGTGGGCCGCGTGGTCGTGGAGCGGGTCGAGCAGATCGGCGTAGATCCGGGTGGGTTCGAGGAGTACCTCGCCGATCGTTCGGTCGGGATCGGACGGGAACGGATCGGTATACTCGCCAGCACGGGTGGCGGCCTCGCGCGCGAGCGTCAGCCCGTTCGAGTGGATCCCCGACGAGGGGAACCCCACGAGCGCGTCGCCGGCCTGGGCACCGTCGAAGAGGTCCGACTCCGCCGCGAGCCCGGCACACGTTCCCGCGATGTCGAGGCCCCGGATCACCTCGGGCATCACCGCGGTCTCGCCGCCGACGAGGGCGACATCCGCGCGCTCGGCTCCCGCAGCGAGGCCCTCGCCGATCGCGGCGGCGGTCGCGTCGTCCGGCTCGTCGACCGCGAGGTAGTCGACGAACGCCACCGGCTCGACCCCGGCGGCCACGAGGTCGTTCGCGTTCATCGCGATGCAGTCGATCCCGACCGTGGAGTACTCGTCCATCGCCTCGGCGACGAGGAGTTTGGTGCCGACACCGTCGGTCGCGAGCGCGAGATACCGGTCGCCGAGATCGACGAGACCGGCGTAGTCGCCCTCGATCTCCCCGTCCGCGTCGCTCCCCACTGCCCCGACGAGCGCCGCGGTCGCGGCCTCGCTCGCTTCGATGTCGACGCCCGTCTCGGCGTAGGTGAGCTCCTCGTCGGTGTCCGCTGGCGACTCGTCGGACTCCTCGGTCATGGCGGAAGCGGCGCGGAGCGTGGACAAAAGCCCACCGGTGGAACGATCGTGATACCGTTCGTCGAGCGATTCGCTTCCCCGGACGCTATCGAGGGTTTTGAGCGGTGGCGCGCGGGAGCGCGCCATCAGCGCGCGACTCGCGCGAGGGATGAGCGAGTGATGCGAACGAAGTGAGCGAACGAGTGAATCGGCTGGGGAGGGTGTGGCCTGCGGGCTCGGTTGTGACGAGATTCGTTCCGACCGTATCGGCTGTCCTCGCCGAACACTGTCGTGCTGGTGTCTCTTTTTGTCCGAACGAGTGGTCGATAGATGTGATGCAACTGCCGGCCGGTCACGACGTTTTCCCGTCCTGTCGATCGTGCTCGATGGGTTCGGGGTCACGCTCGTCGGGGTCGCCGTGACCGCCGCCGCCAGGCGTCCACACGATCACCGTGGTCCCTGCCGCGACCTCCCGCGTGGTCTTCGCCGACACTACCTCACCGTCGATCAGGTTCTCTCCACACGCACCGTCCTCGCCACCGGCGATTCCACGAGGAGCGACGCGGCGGCGTTCGGTGAGCAACGAGACGCTGGCGTCGACCCCGAGCGTGACGGCGCGCTCGATCCCCAGCCCGCCACGATACCGGCCGCGCCCCCCACTATCCGGACGGAGCGCGTATCGCTCCACGCGGAGCGGGTAGGCGTCTTCGAGCGCTTCGACTGGTGTGTTCAGCGTGTTCGTCATTCCGACCTGGACGCCGTCCATCCCGTCTCCGTCCGGCCGTGCGCCGGCTCCGCCCCCGATGGTCTCGTAGTAGGTGAACCCCTCATCGGTACCGTTTCCGCCGTTCCCCACATCGCCCCGGCTGCCGACGACGAGGTTGTTCATCGTTCCCTGGCCGGCCGCCGGCACGACGTCGGGCGCGGCCTCGGCGAGCGCGGCGAAGGTGACGTCGGTCACGCGCTGGCTGGTCTCGACGTTGCCCCCGACGACGGCGGCCGGCGGCTCGGGGTTCAGTAGAGACCGCTCGGGAGCTACGATGGAGGTCGGGTCGTAACACCCCGCGTTCGGCGGAATCTCGGGATCGGTGACGCATCGCAGGACGAAGTAGACGGCACTTTTGGCCACCGCGAGCGGCGCGTTCAGATTGCCCGGGACCTGGTCGGCCGTCCCCGCGAAATCGACGGTCGCTTCCTCGCCGTCGATCTCGACCGCGACTTCGATCGGCACGTTCTCGTCGGTCACACCGTCGCCTTCGAGCACGTCGCTCGCCGCGTAGGTGCCGTCCGGAAGATCCGCGATCTCGTCCGTCATCCGATCACAGGAGTAGTCGATCACGGCGTCGAACGCCGCGAGCAGCCGATCCCGGCCGTGGTCGTCGAGCAGCGCCCGGAGGCGCTCGCCGCCGCGTCGGTTGGCCGCGATCTGGGCGCGCAGGTCCGCCCGGCGCTCGCGGGGGTTCCGGACGTTCGCGAGCACGAGCGCCATCACGCGCTCGTCGATCTCGCCGCCAGCGACGAGTCGCGTGGGTGGCAGCCGGAGTCCTTCCTGGTGAATCTCGCGCGCGCCAGCGGGCATACTCCCCGGGGTCATGCCGCCGACGTCGGCGTGGTGGGCGCGCGAAACCGCGTAGCCGACGATTGCGTCCTCAGGAGAGGCGTTCGCGTCGCCGACTCCATCGCCTTCGCCGCTGGCGATCGGCGAGACCATCGTCACGTCCGGAAGATGGGTCCCACCGGTGAAGGGATCGTTGAGCACGAACACGTCGCCTGGCTCGGGATCGTGGTCGAGGACGGCGTCGACCGCCGCGGGCATCGCGCCGAGATGCACTGGAATGTGTTCGGCCTGAGCGACGAGCCGCCCAGTAGAATCGAACAGCGCGGTCGAGCAGTCCTGGCGTTCCTTGATGTTCGGCGAGTACGCACCCCGGATCAGCACGCTCCCCATCTCGTCGGCGATTCCTTCGAGCTGGTTGCGCACGATCTCGAGCGTCACCGCATCGAGTTCGTCGGCTCCGTCGGTATCGGTCGACGTCACGACCCGGCCTCCCGGGAGAGGATCAGGCTCCCGTCGTCGGCGACCGCGGCGCGCCACGACGGCGGGACGACCGCCGTGCTCTCCGTTGCTTCGAGAATCGCCGGCCCGTCGATCTCGCGGCCGGGGGCGAGCGCCTCACGTGCGTACACCGACGTCTCGTGGCGCTCGTCGTCGAAGACCACCGATCGATCCTCCTTCCGTGACTCGCCCTCGCCGGCGTACCCGGCGGCCCGCGGTTCGCGCTCGACGGTGGCGGTCGTGCGGAGCGTGACGAGTTCGACCGCATCGTCCATCCGATAGCCGGCGGCGGTCCCGTGGGCGTCGTGGAATCGATCTTCGAGGATTGCTGGATCGACGGACTCGTCGACCGGGACGGTGAGTTCGAAGCTCTGGCCGACGTACCGACAGTCCGCCGCGCGCTCGATCCGGGCGGCCGACGGGTCGGACACGTCGGTGCGCACCTCGTCGGCGAGGTCGTCGTAGACCCGCTCGACCGCGCCGACATCGAGATCGGCGAGCGGGGTCCGGTGGGTTCGGGCCGCGTCGTGTTTCTCGTCGGCCGCCAGCAGTCCGTACGCCGAGAGCACCCCGCAGGCGCGCGGGACCACGGCAGTCTCGATCCCGAGCGCGTCGGCGAGCGCGGCCGCGTGCATCGGTCCCGCGCCGCCGAACGCCGCGAGGCCGAACCGTCGCGGGTCGTGGCCGCGTTCGGTCGTCACCGAACGGATCGCCCGCGTCATCGCCGCGTTCGCCACTCGATGGACACCGCGGGCGGCATCTACCGCACCATCGAGGCTCGCTTCCGCAGCGAGGGCAGCGAGCGCCTCGCGGGCCGCGTCGGTGTCGAGTTCGAGGTCGCCGCCGAGCGCGGAGTCCGCGCCGATGTAGCCGAGCACCACGGCCGCGTCCGTCACCGTGGGATCGGTGCCACCGCGACCGTAACACGCCGGTCCGGGATCGGCTCCCGCGCTCTCGGGCCCAACCCTGAGCGCGCCGCCGGCATCGACCCACGCGATCGAACCCCCGCCAGCGCCGACGGTGGTGAGGTCGACCATCGGCGTGCCGATCGGACGGCCCGCGATGCTTCCGTCGGTCGTGCGCTCGATCTCGCCGTCGCGGACGAGACCCACGTCCGAGGATGTCCCACCCATGTCGAACGTGATTAGACCACGAAGTCCGCTCGTGTGCTCGTCGAGGTGTGTGCCCGCGGTCGCATCGGCCCCGACCACGCCAGCCGCCGGTCCCGAGAGAACGGTCGTGACCGCGCGTTCGCGCACCGTGGCGGGGTCCGCGATCCCGCCGTTCGACTGCATCACGCGGGGAGCCGGCATCCCGAGGTCCGCAGCGCGCGATTCGAGTTGGCCGATGTAGGCGTCGATCGTCGGCGTGAGATAGGCGTCGGCGACGGTGGTCGCGGTGCGCTCGTACTCGCGGAACTCGGCGAGCACCTCGTTGGAGGTCGAAACGTGAACGTCACACTCCTCGCGGAGCACGCTCGCGATCCGCTCCTCGTTCTCGGGGTGGGCGTAGGCGTGGAGCAGACAGACCGCGACGCTCTCGACGTCGTCGTCGAGTCGATCGGCGAGGTCGCGCACGTCGGCCTCGTCGACCCGCGTCTCGATCCCGTCGACGGTCGCCCGCTCGTCGATCCCGTGCCGGCGTCGACGGGGCACGAGCGGCGTGGGTTTCTCGGCGGCGAGATCGTAGAGTGCGGGTCGGTCCTGGCGGCCGATCTCGAGGACGTCCCGGAACCCCGCGGTCGTGACGAGCGCGGTCGTCGCGCCCGTCCCCTCCAAGAGTGCGTTGACCGAAACCGTGGTCCCGTGCGCGAACGAGTCGATCTCGCCGGGATCGAGACCGGACGCCTCACAGACCGCTTCGATCCCGTCGACGACGCCGACGCTCTGATCGTCGGTGGTCGGCACTTTCTCGGTCGTGAGGCCGTCGTCGGTCAACAGTACCACGTCGGTGAACGTGCCCCCGACGTCGACAGCGAGACGCGCTCCGCGGGCCTCGACGGCGAGGCGCACATCGTGGGCTTGGTCAGCAGGGCGTGCGTCGCTACGCGAGCCCGACGCCCGGTCGGAGGTCATACCCTCTCGAGCGGCCGCGCCGACAACATTCTTTCGTGCGCTCGCACGGGGAGCCGTTCCCTCTCAGAGACCGACACCGAACGTGAGGAGGACGAACACCGCCGATCCGACGCTGACGACGAACGCCACCGCGAAGACCACGACGCTCCACGAGAGCACCTTCCGGCCGTCGAGCGGGCCGAACGGGAGCATGTTGAAGCCCGCCAGCAGCAGGTTGATGCCGACGCCGAACGCGCCGACCACACCGAGAAACCCCCCAGCGAGGAGCGCGAGTGGGGCGAACGCGACCGCGAGCACGAGGTTCGTGACCGGGCCGGCGAGCGCGATCAGCCCGTTCTGGCGCTCGGTGATCCGTCCCTGATGGTAGACCGCACCGGGCGCGGCGAACAGGAAGCCCGCCAGCGCGCTGACGACCGCGATGAACAACATTCCGTAGTCGGCACGGAAGCCCGCGATCTGGCCGAAGCGCTGGGCGACGACCTTGTGCGCGAGCTCGTGGAGCAGAAAGCCGATCCCCGCGGTGAGCATGCTGAGGGCGAACACTCGGACGACCGCCGGCGAGAGGAGTGCGCCGACATCGCCCGAGAGCAGCGCCCCCTGGAGCGAGACGCCGAAAAACGAGTCGAAGAACAGCGCGAACGCGACCCCGAGCGCGATCCACGCGACCGCGAGGTCGAACAGCTCGCGGGTGTCGAACCTCATCGCAGCGTCCCCCAGAGCAGATCGACGCTGTTGTGCGCACCCTCGACCATCAGCCTCACCACCCCGTCCACGCCACCGACGCCCGTCGCGAGATACGGGAGCACCACCACCGCGAACAGGAAGCTCGCGACGATGCTCCCGACGTTGGTCAGCGCGACCACCGCGATCAGCCGGAAGAGTGCGACCTCGCGGAGCCGATCGAGGAGTTCGGGGATCGGGGCCTCCTCGTCGCCGAGGATCTCGTTCAAGGTGGAGATATCGCCGATGTTGACGTCGAGATAGCGGAGTTCGACGTAGCCCGCGAACCAGCCGGGCGCGAGCAGCGGGTTCACGCTGGTGAGCCACGCGACCGCACCGCCGACACCCGCGCTGGTCCAGTGTGCGCCCGCGAGCCGGGCGAGCGTGGCCGCGAACACGCCGTTGACGAGGAACCACGCGCCGAACAGTCTGAGGAGAAATCCGTTGCGCGCACCCGCCATCGCGAGCAAGAGGAAGAAGGCGAGGAAGCCGAGCGTGAACAGGTAGCCCACGATCTTGTAGGGCGAGAACCGTCCGCCGGTTTCACGGCCGACGAGCTCCTCCTGGGGTGGCAGTAGTTCGGGGTTGGTGAGATAGCGCTCGATCCCCGCCTGGTGGCCCGCACCCACCACCGCGACGACCCGGTGGCCCGCCTCGCGCAGCCCCACCAGCCGGTGGGCGATGAACGCGTCGCGCTCGTCGATCAGCGCCTCCGCGCCGCCCGGCGAAAAGGCGCGAAACTCCTCCAGCATCGCCCCCACCACGTCCGCGTCGGTCAGGTCCTCCATCGCTATCTCCTCGTGTTCGCCCTCCTCGGGCGCGGTCAGCGCGAACAGACCGAGGAAGACCAGTGCGGTCCCGAGGCCCAAGGCGATAGCGACGAGGAGGTAGTCGATCCCCGAAAAGACGAGGCCTGGCAGGGTGAGGCTCGGCGGGAGGACGAGGGGCCCGAAGAACGCCTCGATCGGAAAGCCGAGGATTGCGCCCGCGGAGAGGCCGAGGCCGAGCGCGACCGCGGCCGGTGGGGCGAACGCCAGCGGGAGGCTCAACAGCATCCGGAGTTTCTCGGTCCCGGTCATCCGGGCCCAGAAGCGCTGGACCGTGACCTGGATGTCGCGGTCGACGAGTGCGACGTTCAGGTCGAACTCCTCGGCAGTCTCGACCGCCGCGAGCATATCGGCTCCGGGAGTGATGTCGAACTCGTCGCCGAGCCTGGTCTGGACGTACGAGAGGAGCCAGTACGCGAGGAACTGGAAGACGGTGTTGCCCCGGAGGAGATCGCTCGCGTCGAGGTCGTCGGGCTCCTCGCCTTTGAGCTGGCGATACCGACCCTCGTCGAGTTCGACCGCCACGACGTCGGGGCGCTCGTCGGCGATGGTGCGTTCGACCTCGTCGACGCTGTCGGCCGAGACGTGGGCGGTGCCGACGACCCGGACACTGCCCGAACCGCTTCCAGCGTTGGAGCCGGAACCGGCGTCCGCGGTCGCCGCTGGGTCGCTCATTGGCGAACCCACGAACCCTGGTTTCTTACCCCTGTCGGGATCGATGTCCGGCGTCAGCCCCGCCGTCGCCGGCGAGCGCCTCGTCGCGCAGGCGTTCGCCCTCCGTAGTGTCGACGGTGAGTTCGGGCACGGTCGTCGGCTCGCGGTCGTCGTCGATCGCGACGTAGACGAAGTACGACTCGGTGGTGAGTTCGCGGCTGCCGGTCCCGAGGTCCTCCCGGTACGCCCGGAGCCGGACTCTGACGCTGGTCCGGCCGGCGCGGTAGACGTACGCCTCGATCAGCGCGATGTCGCCGACCTGAATCGGGCGCTCGAAGTCGACCCGGTTGATCCGTGCGGTGACACACGAGCGGCCCGCAAACCGCATCGCGCTCATCGCGCCCACCTCGTCCATCCACTTCAGGACGTGGCCGCCATGAGCAGTTTGAAGATTGTTCGCGTGGTTCGGCTGGACCATCTCGCGGTTCTCGATGTACGTGTCCACGACGTCGGTCATGGGACTCGTTCGGTCACGCCGGGAATGAGCCTGCTGGATTCGGCCGGCCAGGACGCCACCGCGAGGCCCACGCGCGAGGCGCGCTCGTCGGGGAGGCGGGTCGACGGATGGCGGCTCTCGCGAGGAACGTTTATCCGCGACGCTCGCCACGCCCCGGTATGACCCTCGACGTCGAGACGCCCCCGCCGCCCGAACTCGCCACCGACGTCGACGCCGACGACTACGACGACGCCGACGTGGGCGGCGACGAGTACCGCCGCGAGGAACTCGGCGACTTCCTCGCCGCAGGCGCGTGGGAGGAGGCGTTCGCGGCGTGGCGGGCCGACACCGACGTGACCGAGACCGAGTTCGCCATCGTCCGCGACCTCGATCTCCTCGCCCGGTTCGACTTCTTCTGGGACGACTTCGCCGACCGGGTGGGGTATCACGCACCCGGTCTGCCCGAAGACTGGAAAGAGCGCGACCTCCACCCCGAGCTCGACTCGTGGCAGCGGGTGTCGTCGATCAACGCCGGCCTGACCGAACTCGGCCAGACCGTCTGTGACGTGCTGAAAAACGAGTACATCGACTGGGAGGCCGACTACGACGCGCCCGACGACCTGCCCGACTTCTGATCACTCGCGCGAGACCGCGAGGTTCCGGAGCGGTCCACCGCACTCGGAACACAGCCCGCCACCCTCGTCGGCAGCGACCCGATTGTGACAGTCCATGCACTCGTGGTACGACTCCTCCGGACTGTACGGATCAGTTCGGACCATGATCGCCACGGAACTGCGACCAGCTAAAGTGCTATGCATTAACACACCAGTGTGGTATAACCCATAACGATCTGTATATACTGTTCGTCGGCGACGACCGTCTCATCGGGTCGTCAGCGCGCACGATCGGGGTATGTGAAACCCCACGCAAGTGGTTGGAGGACTGCCGAACGAACGCACGCTCCAGTTGGGACGTCAGCGACACGAACCCCCGAGCGGTTAAGAGCGACGGGGTGGTATGGTGGGACATGAGCGCTGATCTCGTGCCGCCGCGCGAACGCGAGTGTGTACAGTGTGGTCGTCGAGAGGCGTGGGACGAGGACGTGGCGACGTGGACGGTCGACGGCGAAACGATCGGCGAGGTCTACTGCGTTCACGAGTGGGACATCAACGGGGAATACAGTCCGTTTCGGTAGCGACGACGCCTGGCGTGGCCTGGTGAGTCGTGCAGGACGTCTCTGTCGGTCGATCACTTCCTATCTGCAACCACGTCACTCGTCTGCGCGTAGCTCGTGAACAGGGCGTCTCAACTCGATAAGGGTCCGTCTGAAACGACCTGTGGACGAAGGGACGACCGGACGTCAAGGCCGCTTCAACCCCACAAGGGTTCGTCTGAAACAACTACCTCCCGCCGGAAGTGTTCGGCCCCGGAGAGCTTCAACCCCACAAGGGTTCGTCTGAAACCGTTGATGTCGCAGTTGACGACCCACGCCTGACCGCAGCTTCAACCCCACAAGGGTTCGTCTGAAATTGAGCCGTCAGCATTACCATTCGTGCGGATGTTTTTCTTCAACCCCACAAGGGTTCGTCTGAAATACGAGCTCCGCGCGGGCGACGAGCTGTACGACAACCTTCAACCCCACAAGGGTTCGTCTGAAATTGGGGCGGGATTTGGACGGCGACGGCGCGAAGCTTCCTTCAACCCCACAA
>NZ_BAFM01000018.1 GCF_000334895.1 Halococcus agarilyticus
GGATATACCTCTTGTTTCAGCAATCCAGTAGTTAAGTCGGCCAGAGAAAGTATCGGATAAGTTCTATCCCCATAGGGTATCACATCAAAGGTTTCGCACCAATTGCCGATTTCCTGATATGCTCCGCAAATCTGTCCCGAGAAATCATCGGTCATCACGTTGTAGTGCGTACTGTCACCTCCCTCGTATCGCTCCAGATATTTCCATATCGGAACTATATCATAGTACTGGAACAGAATATTTTCAACGAACTCATTAGCTTTCTCCCGACGATACTCTCCTTCTTCCTCGGAATACATCTCTATCCACCTCGGCTGAAGATACGTTTCTGTAACAAATATAGTATCAAGACAGTCAATGGAAAGCAGCTCTAAAACAATGTCTCGTCTAGCCTCCTCCTGTTTCCAAAGCGGGACATACCGATTTATGTGTTTGTCTTTAATAATGGGTGAAGCAGACTTTATCTGGTACTTTTCTAATTTTTTCTTTCGTTATTTCGTAGTATTTCTTGGTTGAATTCCTCGTGGTTCTCTACTGCAATGGCCACAGCAACGTTGCTAACTGCATCTGGGAACGTATCGTCAAACTTGTTCTTTGTGGCGTCTGAAGCAATTATGCCCTCTTCAGTCATTACCCATATGTGGAGCCCCTGGTACATCATACTATGGTCACCTCTCGGCGTTTCCCCTCGTTCTTCATGTCCCCGTTATGTCCCATAGCACACCTGCTAGGGTCGCTCCTACGCTGTCCTAATCGGAGATCTCTGTGTTGCGGGTTCGAATTTTGTTTGCTGTTATAGCCTTCAACAAGTGCGATTCACACTGAGCTACTCGAACTCGATCCGGCGGGCGACGACGACCGCGAGTACTACCACACCCGCGACCGCGGTGACGATCCCGACGGGCAGCGGTGAATCGTCGCCGATCCCGGAGCCGCCGTCCCCGCCTTCCCAGTCGGCGTCGAAGACCTTCCCGTAGTACTCTCCGGCTTCCGTCCCTTCGAGCACGACCGCGACCTCGCGGTTCTGGTCGGCGGAGTTGTTGTTCCAGTTGAGACTCCCCACCACGGCCGCTTCGCGGTCGATGATGACGCCCTTGGCGTGGATCTTCTCGAAGCGGTCGCCCGGATCGGCCACCTTGGCGTCGAGCGTGAGGTTTTCGGCCTCGGCCTTCCGGTTCAGCCAGTCGGCGAGCGCCGAGTTCTCCTCTTCGGAGTACCACTGGCTACTTAGCAAGATCCGCACGTCGACGCCGCGCTCGGCAGCCCGGATCGCCGCCCGAAGCAGTGGCTGGCGACGACTGCCGATCGAGGCCTGAATAATCTCGACCGACTCGTCGGCCCGATCGATTCGATCGACGAGCACCCGTTCGGCGTTGTCGGGTGCGGTGAGGAGCTGCACGCCGTCGACATCGACTGTCTTCGGCTCGAATCTCGTGGGGTAGCTCCCGCTCGCCGCCGGCTCGGTCTCGAACGTCTCGTTCGTGCGGTACGCGCGCCACGAAACCGTGTCGCGCCAGTCGACGTCCGCACGGAAGGTTTCGGCGAGTTCCGCGGCGGTTCGAGAGCTTTGGACCACCGTACCCCACCCGCGGCTCGATCGGCCACCGATGCCGGACGGTTTCCAGTTCTCCGTCATCACGAGCACGCGGTCGTCAACCACGGCGTACTTGGGATGGTGGTAGTCGTACCGCGCCCGCTCGCCACCGATGACCTCGACCGCGACGCCCGCGCTCGTGAGACGATCGAGGAGTTCTGCCTGTCGCACCGTCATCCCGCCGACGGGCGCGTCGTCGACGAGCACTCGAACCTCGACACCGCGCTCGGTCGCACGTTCGAGCGCCGCGGCGGCACGCTCCGAGCTGAACGTGTAACCGGCGAGCAGGATTCGTCGGTCGGCCGATTCGAGGACGTCGATCGGCACGGCTGGCGCATCGGGCAGGACGAACGCCCGAACCGTCGCGGGACCCGTCCGCACCGCCGAGAAGTTCGTCGCGCCGAGATGCTCCCACGTCCAGCCGTCGGCGGTCCGGTTGTAGCGTTCGGTCTCCGGTGCGTCCTCGTAGGTCATCTCGTCGACGACGCGCTCGCCGTCGCGCAGCATGACCTCGTCGCCACCGTTGGCGAGGCTCACCGACTCGTTCACCCCCACGATCGACGCGTCGGTGAGGTTCGCGGTCGCGTTCGGTGCGGCCGTGACCGCGATTCGGCCTTCCATCGTGGTGTTCGGCAGCGAGACGTTGGTTTCGCCGTCACTCAGCGTCCACCCGGTGAGGTTCGTCGCCTCGGGAAACGCGAGCACGACGTGTTCGCCCGTGTCTTCGTCGGCGAGCGGGTTCGGGTACACCGCCACGACGTGCGGACCGTCGGGTCGGGCTTCGTCGGCCGTCACGCCAGACGTCGCCACCGCGACCCCGATCGGTGATGCGACGAGCACGAACGCGAGCACGACGACCCGGAGGGACACACCCGCCGGTGGTCACGTTCTCCGATTTAAGGCTTCGTGCCGGATTCGACGGAGAAGACGTCGAAAGAAGTCTCAGGCCGGGGTTTCGGTCGCCTCGTCATCGGTCATCGCGTGTTCGGCCTTCTCGGCCTCGGTCTGGACGAGATACGACCGATCGTCGGCGTGCTCGCGGGCGGCGTCGAGTGCGCTCTCGGTCCCGATCTGGTTGAGCGCCCACGCCGCGCTCGCGCGAACGGAATTCGAGTCGTCCTCGTCGATCACGTCCGCGAGCGGATCGATCGCGCGCGCGTCGCCGATCAGCCCGAGCGCGCGTGCCGCATTCGAGCGGACGGTTTCGTTGTCGGCGACGAGGCGATCGGCGACCGGCTGTGTCGAATCCTCCGACCCGATTTCACCGAGCGCCTTCAGCGTGACCTTCTGGAGGCCGGGGTCGCTCTCGCCCTCGATGTACTCGTGAAGCGTGTCCAGGGCCCGGTCGTCGCCGATCTTCCCGAGCGCCGCGATCGGGAGCTTGTCGCGCTTCTGGGCGCGCTGTTCCATCGCGTCGTACGCTGCGGGCGCACCCAGCCGTTTCAGCGACTCCATGCAGTGCTCCTCCATGAAGTCGGAGCCGAACATCTCCAGCCCCCGGAGGATCGGTTCGGGTTCGTTCTGCTTCTCGTAGATCTTGATCGCGTTCCACTCCGGCGGGAAGTCCTTGCGGTTCTCCGCTTCGAGCACGTCGTAAAAGCCCTCGGCGGCGAGCTTCTCGCGCACCGTGAGATCGTCCCACTCCTGTGCGTCGTCGAGATCGCCGGTGAGCCCCTCGGCCGCCTCGACCAGACCGGCGATCGTCTCCTCGTCCTCGTCGGGATCGAGATCGCGTGCCTCGATCGTCTCGATCACGTCGTCGAGCGCCGCGACGAGCGGGCCGTGGTCGTCGTCAGCATCGTCGGCGTTCTCGTCGGCAGCGTCGTCCCGATCCTCGCCACCGTCGGTCGCGACCTCCTCGTCGTCAGCGCTCGCGTCGTCACTGCGCTCGACGGCGAACTCCTCGTCGAGCACGTCGCCGGCCTCGTCGAGAAAGCGTTCGACGGCGTCGGCCGTCTCGTGCTCGCCTTGGTCGGTCCAGCGCGTCTCAGTGATGGTCGTCTTCGCACTCTCGACCGTCTCGACGACGTCCTCGGCGTACGGACCGCGCTGGGCCTCGATCGCCTCCCGGAGCTCGGTCACTCGCGACTCGATCTCGTCGCGCGTGCGCTCGTCCTCCTCGTCTTCATCGCCGTCGTCCGCGTCTTCGTCCTCGTCGGGTTCGGGGAGGTCGGCGGCCTCGACGTCCGCTTCGATGTCGTCGAGGTCGTCCTCGACCGCGTCGAGATCGGCTTCGGTCTCGGCGTCCTCGATCCTGGTCTCGATGTCGTCGAGGCGGTCGTCGAGCGACTCGGGGGTGTGCTTCGTTTCGATGGCGTCGGTTTCGGCGTCTTCATCGTCCGCATCGGCTTCCCCACCCTCGCCGTCCTCGTCGGCTTCGCCACCGTCGCTTTCGTCGTCCGTTTCCGTATCCTCGTCTCCGGCGTCCTCGCCGTCCTCCTCCGCATCGTCTGCGTCCGTCTCGGAGCCTTCGTCCGCGGGTTCTTCCTCGGTAGCATCCGCTTCGTCGGTGTCCTCGCTCGACTCCTCGTCTTCGGCCGCCGCGTCGTCTGCACCCTCGTCGCCAGGCTCCTCGTCCGCGCTCTCGTCTTCCGTCTCGTCGCGCTCCTCGGCGGCCTCGTCGGGAGCGTCGACCTCGGCGTCGTCGCCCGACGTCGACTCCTCCTCGGCCCGCTCGGCCTCCATCTGGTCGGCCTCCAGGCGGGCTTCCTCGTCGGCTTCGCCGGCCGGTTCGTCCTCGTTCCCTTCGGCGTCGGAGCCGGTGTCCTCGTCGGCGGCGATCTCCTTCGCCGTCGGGTTGTCCTCGTCGGATCCCAGCTCCGAATCGGCCGCCCCCGCCTTCTCGGCCGAGGCCTGGTCCGTGGCCCCGCCCGAGCCCTCCTCGTCGGCGTCGACGTCGGGTTCGTCGTCCCCGTTGCTCATGGGAGAACCTGCGGCGCAGTCTACTAAGTGCGTTTCCCTTCGGGAGTCCCGCGACGATACAGCCGCGGCGCGAGCACGAGGTACGCGAGTGCGGCAGCGAGCAGGGTACGGGGAAACAGCCGGCCGAACGCGGTCGGGACGATGATCGACAGCGCCTGAATCCCCCCCATGACCAGGGCGTCCCGAACCCGGAGGTCGGGATACCGGACGGGGACGACCATCAACACGACGAAGACGAGAGTCACGCCGAGAAGCACCGCGGGCGAGCGCACTCCGGCGAGATAGGCGACCGCGAGCACCGTCGCCGCCAGTGTGGTCTGTGCGCCCTCGGTCGCCCCACGCCCGATGTCGTAGGCGGTGTACAGTCCGAGCCTGACGACCGCCGTCACGACGAACAGTCCGGTCACGGAGAGGGCGAGCACCAGACGAAGGGACGGTGCGGCGAGCGAGAGGTCCCACGCGGTGCGCGCGACCCCGAAGACGAACAGCGCGGGCGCGACGCCGAAGGAGGCGACGTCGGCGAGCGAATCGAGGAACTCCCCGACCGGCGTGCTCCCGACGTGCTGGGCGAGCGCGCCGTCGAGGCCGTCGGCGACCGCCGCGAGGAGGATCAGCCTCGCGGCGAGTCCCGGATCGACCGCCGCGGCGGCCGCCGCGAGGAATCCGAGACCGGCGTTCGTCGCCGTGACGGCGTCGGCGAGGCCGAGCCGTGCGACGAAGCGGGGCTGCATACCACCGGAGTCGCCGACCCGCGGTTTAGGGGTTTATCTTCGGCGCGCTCGTCCCGGATCGGGCCTCCTGCGGGCCGTATCGAGAGGCCTATACCCCGGGAAACCCGATATCGAGCATGGATCGACGCGCGTTTCTCGGAACGGCCGCGGGCGTCGTCGCCGTCGGCCTCGCGGGCTGTACCGGCCAGTCGAGCGAACAGGGCGACTACGACATCGGGATGAGTTCGAGCGCGTTTCTCCAACCCGAGAACTTCGAGCCACAGGTCGGCGAGTCGGTCGTCTGGCGCAACACCGGCTCGCGAACCCACACCGTGACCGCCTACGAATCGCAGATTCCGGACGAGGCGACGTTCTTCGCCTCCGGCGGGTTCGAGGGGACGGACGCGGCTCGTGACGCCTGGCTCCAGGGTGGTGGCGGCGGTATCGGGAGCGGCGAAACGTTCGAGGTGACGTTCGACGTCCCCGGCACGTACGACTACTTCTGCATCCCACACGAAAGGGGTGGGATGCGAAACGAGTTCACCGTCGTCGAATAGCGCGTCGAAAACGCCGATTCAGACCTCGACGTCGTCTTCCTCGACGTCGACTGCGGTCTCTTCCTCCTCGGCGACTTCCTCGGGATGGGCGTCGAGCGCGAGCTTGGCGACCTCCACCCGGCGAAGCGGGTAGATGGTGCGCGCCTCGCCGTAGATCGCACTCGACAGCCGGCCCTGGGTCACGCTGTCGACGAGTTCCTCGAAGGTCCGCTCTCGGGCCGCCTCCTCGACGAGTTCGGTCATCCGCCGACGGATCGCGCGTTCCTGGCTGTCGTCAGCCTTCTGGGTCGTGAACGCGACCGGCTGGATGCGAACCCGGTAGTCGTCACTCGTCAGGACTGTGAGGTACGCCTCGACCTTCGAGGCCCCGCGGCGCACGAGACTGTCGAGGTAGTCCCGGGTGAGCTCGTGTTTGACGAACTCGGTGTAGGCCGCGTCGCTGCCCATGTCCCTGATCCGAAACGTGAGCTTGACGTTGTTCGCGCCGGCGTCGTCGGTGAGGTCGCCGAGCGTGGTTTCGATGGTGCGATCGAGCACCTGGTCCGGTTCGTCCGCGGGGGTCTCGCCGAGCTCGGCCCGGTCGAACTCCTCGGGCGCGAACACGGTGTACCACCGTTTCTCCTGTTGCTGTCGTGAAACTGATCGTTCGCTCATGGGTTGGTGTCGTCGGTTGTCTGGGTGTCGTCCGCGTCGTTCGCGGTTCGCGGTTGGTCGGTCACTCGGTTCGCTGCTGTTCGATCCGCCTCGTGGTCGGTCCTTCGATCGGTCGTGCGCTGCTCGGCCGCCCCCGCGACGCGTTCGGCCACCGAGAGGTTGACAACGTAGTCGTCGACCGTGGTGCGGAGTCCGCCGGTCGTCTCGCGCGTGATCGTGGTCTCGATCGTCTCACCGTCGACCGTCGTTGCCATCTCGGCGGTGTTGTCGGGGACGAGCGCCGCGGCGACGACCTCGGCGTGGGTCGATGCGGTCCGGAGACGAGCGTGGCGGCTCACGCCATCGCCTCCCGGAACGCCGCGACGAACGCCTCGTCGTCGGTGAAGGTCGCACGGCCGCGGCGTTCGCTGCCGGTTCCGTCGCCGTCGGCGGCCGTCGCAGCCTCGTGCATTCGGGTGCCGAGGTTCCGGTCGTCGGTCGCGGCGGCGGCTGCCCCGGTTTCGCCGACGACCAGCACGACCGGCTCCGGCGACCGGAACTCACAGAGGAGTCGTGCAGTCGTCGCGAGCGGCGCGTCCGTGTCGGTGCGGGCGATCACGAGGTTGCGGTGTCGCGCGGTCGTCGCGGTCCGAACTGCGGCGTGCGCGCGCTTTGCGTGCGCTCGCCACGCCGACAGCGCTGCGTCGCGGACGTCGTGACCGATCGCCAGCGCGAGCCCGGTGCCTGGCCGCTCGTGGGCACACGCCCGGAGCACGTCCGCGTACCCGCCGACGGTCGCGAACTCGGCATCGGTGGCCGACCCGTCGTCGGACCGTTCGCCGATCGCGTACGGCCGGAGCGCGTGCTCGACCGTCTCGGCGGCGCGCGGTGTCGCGTTCTCCGCGCCGGCGGCCGCGAGCGCGACGATCGAGGCGATCTCGCGTCGTTCCTCGTCCGTGTCGGCGGTCTCGCGGCCGGCGAGTGTCTCGCGCACCGCGTCGGGATCGCCCGAAAACCCGGCGTGGACGAGCGTCGTGTGGGCGAGCCCGTCGGCGAAGTCCGCCATCGGGATCGCGACCCCCGGACGCTGTTCGATGAGTGTCTGGTCGCGCGCGGCCTCGAACGCGGCGCTCCCTTCGAGCGCGGCGTCGGAGACGGTGAGCGCGCCGGCGAGCGCGAGGATCGGGTCGGGATCGCTCCCGAGTTCGCGTGCGGTCTCGAACGCTGCCTCGCTCGCCGACCCGGGTGGGTCGAGCGTGACGTCGGCGGATTCCGTGCCGCCGATACGCACGGTCGTCGTGTCGTTGGTGTCTGCAGTATTGGTCGTTGCCGGTCGTCCGCCGTGGACGACGCTCGCCTGAAACGGGGTGCCCCGCTCGGTGAGCGCTCGGGCGAGGAGCCCGGCAGCCGCCAGCGCGTCGCCGTCGGCCGCGACGCGAAACCGGACGAACCCGGCCTCGCGGAGCGCGGCGGCGACGCCGTCGGGGGCTGCGTCCTCGGAACGACCGGCGACGGCCATCTACAGGAGTTCCCGTGCGCGCTCGTAGGTGTACTTGAAGTCCTCGTTGAGCTCGTCGCCGCGGTAGTAGTCGGCGAGCCGACGGACCTTCGCCTCGGCGTTCTGGAGCGCGCGCTTGTTCTGGGCGTCGCCAGGGTTGGCGGCCATGTGCTCGCGGAGCCGGACCGCGCGTTCGAGCAGGTTCCGGAGGTCCTCCGGCAGCTCCGAGCCGGCGTCGTGCTCGTCGAGGATCTCGGTCACCTTCTTGTCGGTCGCGAGCTGGACGTCCGGCACCGGCGTGCCCTGAACGCCCTCGTCGCGCAGCTTGAGACCGATCTGGCTCGGGCCGTAGCCCTCCTCTGCGAGTTCGACGACGCGCTTCTCGATGGCGTCGGTGTCGACGTCGCTCCACTCCGGCGGATCGTCCGCCACGGGCGTGTCCGAACTGGACGACCCGCGGCGTCGTGTGTGCATTCGTGCCATATGTGAGGATAGGAATCGCACGAAACGCTACCGAACACTACCGCAATCCCGGAGCCCACGTGGGCGAGTCAGATTTGCGGCCGTGCTGTTCCCATCCTCACTCATCCGTGGGCCGGGTTAAACCGTTTCGACTCGGTGCGTCGGGTTCGATGGGTTTATGCGATCGACGACGATGGTACTGAGTGCGGGCTCGTAGATCAGTGGTAGATCATCCCCCTGGCACGGGGAAGGCCCCGGGTTCAAATCCCGGCGAGTCCATCGGAGCGAGCGAGTTTTACGAGCGAGAATAGTCGAGCCGGGATTCTGAAGTAGACGAGTCCATTCCGTCGCTCACTACGTTCGCTCAGTCGCCCGCGTCGGCTGCACTCTCCTCCCGATCGTGCCTCATGGCGTCGGAGTACGCCGATCGATACCGGGAGAGTTTCCGGAGCAGGTAGCCGCCCGCAACCCCGTCGTAGAGTAGAACGAACGCGACGAACACGATCGGTGTGAACGGGATGAACAGGGGGAGGTACGTCGCCAACGTGTTGTAGGTGCCGTGGACGAACGCCGCGACGAGCAACCCCTTGACCATGATCGGACCGGCGCTCTCGGGGTTGAACCGTGCGAGTCCGAGGTAGTACCCCGAGATCGAGGTGTAGATCACGTGGCCCGGTCCGGCGAACGATCGGACGAGCGTGATACCGACAGTCGCCTGCAAGACCCCGGTGTTCGTCTGTGCGGCGGCGAGGAACTGCTGGGTGATGTACAGTGAGTTCTCGATCGTGGCGAAGCCGAGTCCGGCGACCGCACCGTAGATCGCGCCGTCGATGACCGCATCGAAGTGATCCTCGTAGGCGTAAAACCGGACGGCGGCCCACTTGACGGTCTCCTCCAGCGGACCGACGACGAGGTAGAAAAACAGCGCCAGCCCGACGATCGGGACCACCCCGAACACCCGTTCGAGAACCGTGTTGATGATCGCGGCGAAGCCCGCGAACAGCACGCCCAGCAGGAAGGTGACGACCAACGGCTTGAGCGGCTGACGGATCGTCACGTCCTCGTACCAGATGTACCCGGCAAGCGCGAACGCCGGAACGATCGAGAGAAGCATGAACACACCGAGCGTCGGATTGACGTACACCGCGAGCGCGGTCACCGCGGACTGGGCGACGAGGATCAACACCGCGACGGCGACGACCACGGAGCGGCCGGATCGGGTCAGGCCGCCGTGAACACGGACAGCGAGTCGGTCGAGTCGCGTCCGTGGGTCCCACGTCGAGATGTCGTAGAGGTCGCGCGAGGAGCCGAGTTTCGCCGCGATCGGATCGCGGTCCCGAGTCATACCGCTTCCACAGTACGTAGCGTATTAACTGCCGACCCCTAAGAAACCGTCATCGGAGCGTCCGAATTCCGTTGTGCTCGTTCGTACTCGAGAGTCGACAGTCCCGGTGCGAAACGGCGTGCGACACCGCCGCTCGGTCGCGAACGGGAACCGAACGGTAATCCTTTTACTGGCAGGTTGGGTAGGCTGAAGGGATGTCAGACGAGCTCAAGCGCGGTCTCGAAGGCGTGCTGGTGGCCGAATCCTCGCTCAGCAACATCGACGGCGACGCGGGGCGGCTGGTATACCGGGGCTACGCCATCGAGGATCTCGCTCGGGACGCGAGCTACGAGGAGGTGTGCTACCTCCTCTGGCACGGCCATCTCCCCGACCGTGACGAGCTCGACGCGTTCGAAGACGACCTCACGAGCGAGCGCGCGGTCGACGATCGGGTTCTCGCGACGCTCGACGATCTCGCCGGCGACGAGCGGCCGATGGCCGCGCTCCGCACCGCGGTCTCGATGTTCTCGGCCGGCGATCCCGACTCCGAAGCCAATCCCCGCGAGCGCGAAGCGACCCTCCGGAAGGGGCGACGCGTCGCCGCGAAGGTGCCCACGGTGCTCGCGGCGTTCGACCGCCTGCGCAACGGCGAGGAGCCCGTCGAACCGCATCCGGATCTGGGCTACGCCGCGAACTTCCTCTACATGCTCACCGGCGAGGAGCCCGACGACGTGGCGGCCGAGACGTTCGACCAGGCGCTCGTGCTCCACGCCGATCACGGCCTGAACGCCTCGACGTTCACCACGATGGTGATCGCGAGCACGTTCGCCGACGCCTACAGCGCGCTGACTGGCGGCGTGGGTGCGCTGTCGGGGCCGCTCCACGGCGGCGCGAACCAGGACGTGATGGAGCTGCTCCACGAGATCGACGAGGCGGGCGCGGACCCGGTCGAGTTCGTCGCCGACGCGCGCGCAAACCGTGAGGACTGGCGGGTGCCTGGCTGGGGCCACCGCGTCTACAACGTCAAGGACCCCCGCGCGGACATCCTTCAGGATCGGCTGGAGGAGCTCGGCGAGTCCGCCGGCGAAACCAAGTGGTACGACGCCACCACCGCGATCGAGACCCACCTCCGCGAGGAGGGGCTGATCGAGAAGGGGATCGCCCCCAACGTCGACTTCTACTCGGGTTCGGTCTACCATCAGCTCGGGATCCCGATGGACATGTACACCCCGATCTTCGCGATGAGCCGGGTCGGCGGCTGGCTCGGCCACGTCCTCGAATACCAGGAGAACAACCGGCTGATCCGCCCGCGCGCCCGCTACACCGGTCCCGAGAACGAGTCGTTCGTGCCGGTCGACGAGCGCTAGGAACACCCACTTTTTTGGAGAGGGTTCGAGGGAGCAAGCGAAGCGAGCGACCGAGAACCCTCTCCAAAAACCTGTCTTGCTGAGCGAAGCGAAGCAAGGCTCGGAAGACGAGCGAAGCGAGTCTTCCGGTGGACTAAAAACACCCGCTCGTTCGCTTCGCTCACTCGCGGCGAACCGCGCTCGCTTCGCTCGCGCGGACGACACCGCCACCGCACAGCACCGCCCGAGCCCTCAACGCGCGCTCACTTCGTTCGCTACTCGCTCCCGCCGGTCGCTCGCGCGTTTCGCCCTCGATCCGCCAGGTCCGCTCCCGCAACCGCACCGCCGCCGGTTGCGCGGCGGCTACGCCTCCGTCCCGCTCCGCTCGTCGAGCATCGACGCGGCGCGTGCCGCCCAGTCGCCACGCCGGAACCCGACCGCGACGATCACCGCCATCACGGCGTAACTGGTGGCGATCCCGACGTACGCACCGAGCACGCCGTAGTCGAGGGCCACACCGAGGAGGTACGACACGCCGAGCAACCCGCCGAAGGTGCCGACGACTCGGCCGAGAAACGGCGTCCGGGTGTCGCTTCCCCCTTGAAGTGCGCCAGAGATCACGGTAAACGCGACGAGAAACGGCGCGGCGAGACCGTACGTCCGCGCGAAGTCGGCAGCGTAGCCGAGCGTCGCGGGGTCGTCGGTGAACAGCGCGACGAACGGTTCCGCGAGCAGCGCCACGAGAACCCCGACCGCACCGACCGTCACGAGCCCGAGCACACACACCGCCCAGCCGTTGAACCGGGCACGCTCGGGATCGCCCTCGCCGAGCGGCTGGCCGACGACCACGTTCGCCGCCACGGCGTACCCCCGCGAGAGCGGGCCCGTGACCTGCTGGTACGCCCGCCGCCCGATCTGGAACGCAGCGTTGACTGCCGTCCCGAACCCGAGCAACAGAGCATTGAAGGGGAACTCCGCGAGCGTCGCCACCAGGCCTTCGCCGATCCGTGGGAGGCTGACAGCGACGAGCTGGCGTGCAATGACCGGGTTCCGCGGCCGGACGAAGCTCGCGGCAGTCCACGGCCCGCCGAGCCGTCCCGACGGAACCGCGATCGCCACCGCGAGCACGCACGCGGTGAAGACGTTCGCGCCCGCGGTGGCGAGCCCGACACCGACGACTTCGAGTGCGGGCGCGCCGAAGTAGCCGAGCCCTAGCACGACCGAGCCGACGACGTTCAGGACGTTGGCGACCACGTTGACGTACATCGGCGTCCGGGTGTCGCCGGTGCCCTGGAGCGAGCGCGCGGCGATCAGCGCGACGTGGCGCGCGGGCGCGGTCGCAAGGATCACCGCGAGATAGGTCCCACCCATCCGCGCGACCCGCGGCGGCGCACCCAGCAGCGCGATCGCCTGCTGGCCGAACAGCAGCCCGAACGCGACGAACGGGATCCCGGCGAGGAGCCCGAGCACGAGCGCCTGCGTCACCGCCTCGTCGCGGGTTGCGTCCGCGCCGCGGCCGGTGTCCTGACTGGAGAGCGCGATCGCACCCCCGCCAAGCCCGAGCCCGATCCGGAGCGGAAATCGGGCGTAGAGATCCGCGAGTCCGACAGCGGCGACCGCTGCCGGCGAGAGCAGGCCGGTGACGAACACGTCGACCGTCCGCATCAGCGTCCGGGTGGTCTGCTCGGCCATCACCGGCCACGCGAGCGAGAGGACGCGCCGCCAGACCCCGAACAGCCGCTCGCGCGTCCCGGTCGCCCCGTCGGCCTCGCGTGACATCGCCGGGTCTCCACTCGCGTCGGGTTTGACGCTGCCGGAAGCGGCACACGGTCCGACGGTGGCGTGGCGCTTCGTTTGCCATCGCTTACCGCTGCTCTCGACGGCTTCGGAACCCAGCTTCACATTCACCCCGCATGGCAGAGGTTGAAGACGAACCGGGCTCGATCACCAGTGGGTCACACGCCTCGGCGGTTCTCTCCGCCGCCGTTTTCGACAACCGTTATACCGCGGAGCAACCGACTCGCCGCATGATCGAACTCGCCGACGTGCTCGACGCCCGCGAGCGCGTCGCAAGCGTCGCCCGCCACACACCGCTCGAATACTCGTACTCGTTCTCCGAGATGACCGGTGCGGCGGTCCACCCCAAACTGGAGGTGTTCCAGCGCACCGGCTCGTTCAAGCTCCGCGGCGCGACCAATCGGATCGCGCTTCTCTCTGCCGACGAGCAGGCGGCGGGCGTCGTCACCGCGAGCGCGGGCAACCACGCTCAAGGAGTGGCGCTCGCGGCCACCCGCGCGGACGTCGACAGCGTGGTCGTGATGCCCGAACACGCCCCGATCGCGAAGGTCCAGGCCACCCGAAGCTACGGGGCCGAGGTCGTGCTCCACGGTGCGGACTACGACGCAGCCCAGGCCCGCGCTCACGAAATCGAGGCCGACGAGGGTCGAACCTACGTCCACGCGTTCGACGATCCGGCCGTGATGGCCGGCCAGGGAACGATCGGTCTGGAAATCGTCGAGGACTGTCCCGAGGTCGACACCGTGGTAGTGCCGATCGGCGGCGGCGGCCTCATTTCCGGAATCGCCACCGCAGTCGAGGCGAAATCGCCCGACACGCGGGTTGTCGGCGTCGAGGCCGCGGGCGCACCGAGCGCGGCCCGATCGCGCGAGGCGGGGACGATCGAGGAACTCGACGGCGTCGACACGATCGCCGACGGGATCGCCACCCGCAAGGTCGGCGATCGGACGTTCGAGGTGATCGAGGAACGCGTCGACGAGGTGGTGACGGTCTCGGATCCCGAGATCGCGGTCGCGATCACGACGTTGCTCGAACGCTCGAAAACGCTGGTGGAGGGCGCTGGCGCGGTCCCGATGGCCGCCGTTCTCTCGGAGGCGTTCGAGTACGCCGACGACGAGGTGATCGTCCCCGCACTCTGTGGCGGCAACATCGACCTCAACATGCTTCGGACGGTCGTGATGCGCGGCCTCGTCGAGACCGGCCGCTATCTCCGCCTGCGGACCACGCTGGCCGACCAGCCCGGTTCGCTCGAACAGCTCATCGGGATCATTGCCGCGGAGCGCGCGAACATCTACGCCATCCAGCACGACCGGACCACCCGCGACACCGGGATGACCGCGACCGAGGTCGAGATCGACCTCGAAACGCGGGGCGAAGCCCACGTCGCGGCCCTCCTCGACGAACTCGAAGCCAACGGCTACGACGTCGACGTGCTCGTCTAGAGGAAACGGTCCACGGCGACACGCGTTCGATGGCGCGGTATTTAGGTCGCCAGCTGACGAGGCAGACGTATGACGGACCACTACGACAAACTCGTTCGCGACCAGATTCCGGAAATCATCGAGCGCGACGGCGAAACCGCGGTCACGCACGTTGCGGACGACGACGAGTACCAGCGCCGGCTGTGCGACAAACTCGACGAGGAGACGGCGGAGTTTCGAGCGAGTGGCGACCTCGAAGAACTCGCGGATGTCGTGGAAGTGGTCTCCGCTATCTGTACCTCGCGGGACATCGATCCGGACACGCTGAAGCAACGACGACGGGCAAAAGCCGACGCGAGAGGAGGGTTCGCGGATCGAATCGTGCTGGAGCGCGTCGAGTAGATGCAACCACGAACCAAGGCGAGTCTGCTGTGGGGCGCGATCGCCGCGCTCGTCTTTCTCGTACTCGTCCAGGGCTATACGCTCCTCGTCGCCTCGGGGCCGACGATCGGCATTCTCTCGAAACTCGGGGTCTCCGGGGTCGTCGGCGTCTGCGGGGCTGCATCGAGCTACGCGCTGGAGGGGTGGCTGGCGCGGAGCGAAAGGTCTTAACCGCCGACTCCGGTAGGCTCATTCGAGCCGGGATGGCCGAGTGGTAAGGCGCACGCCTGGAAAGCGTGTTCCCTTTGGGATCCGGGGTTCAAATCCCCGTCCCGGCGCTTCTGCGAGGAACGGACGTGACGAGCGAAGCGCACATCACGGGGATTTGAGCAGACCAGTCGCAGCCCGGGAAGCGAGCGGAGCGAGCGACCCGGAACGTCTGGGCGAGTTCAAATCCCCGTCCCGGCGTTCTCGTGAATAGTGCGGGACCGAATCCCGCGGACCATGCGAACGGTGGCTTCGCCACCGTGAGCAGACGAAGTGGACGAGAGCTCGGGGCGGCGAAGCCGTCTCGAACGACTCCGCTCGACAGAACGCCGAGACGGCTTCGCCGTCTCGTGATGACGAGAGAGCAACGCTCTCTCGAACCACGAGACAGAGCAGGGAGCAGCTTCGCTACAACCGTGCTTTTGCTGTCGTTCGAA
The DNA here is from genome assembly GCF_000334895.1 of Halococcus agarilyticus. Classification (NCBI taxonomy): domain Archaea; kingdom Methanobacteriati; phylum Methanobacteriota; class Halobacteria; order Halobacteriales; family Halococcaceae; genus Halococcus; species Halococcus agarilyticus. Next base: position 15,350 of record NZ_BAFM01000018.1, read on the forward strand.
AGGCGCTCCGCGCCTTTCGTGATGGCGAAAACGCTACGCGTTTTCGAACCACGAACGGACGCGAGCAGCTACAGAAGTCCCAGATACGCTGCCCCGAAAAACAGTCCGAACACCACGACGAGCAGCAACAACAGACCGATCATGTACTGATACATGCCATCGACCGACATCGGCGACGGGAGATCCATGGGCGACTCGTACCAGCGGAGACGTTTAGCACTACCGTAATACTCGCACGGACGGCGCTGGTCGCTGGCGACGCGGCCGGTCGAGGGTCAGAGCCGTGAAAGCACCCGATCGATGTCCTCGGCGGTGTTGAACGCGTGGGCCGAGATCCTGATCGCGTCGGGCGACGGGATCGATCGAACCCGAATGTCGTGGCTCGCGAGTCGCTCGACAGTGGCATCGGGATCGCCGACGTCGATAGTCACGAGCCCCGATTCGTACTCGCGCGGGCTCAGGAGAACATCGTCGTCGAGACCGTCCTTGAGCCGGTCGGTAAGGCGTTCGATTCGCCCCTCGATCGTGTCGAAACCGATCGAATCGAGACACTCGATCGCCGCAGCGAGGCCCGCGTGCGGGGCGGGCGAAGCGGTGCCGACTTCGAGCCGACGTGCGCCCGCAGCGAACCCCTCATCCAAGTCGTTCGGGTCCGTGACGCTCCGGTAGCCCACTCGCTGGGGGTCGAGCGCCGCGGTGGCGTCGTCGGCGACGTACAGAAAGCCCGCACCCCATGGCCCGAGCAGCCATTTGTGGCCGGCCCCGACCACGAAGTCAGCCTCCCACTCGTCGACGTCGACCGCGACCTGACCGGGCGACTGGACCGCATCGATCAGGACGCGAACTCCCGCATCGTGAGCCATCGCGACCGCCTCCGTGATCGGGAGTCGCGTCCCGTAGTTCCACGTGATCGAACTGAGACAGAGCAGGTCCGCGCCGTCGAGGGCGGTCGCGAGGTCGTCGCGGTCGAGGCGTCCACGGGTAGTCTCGATCACGCGCGTCTCGACGCCGTGGCGGTCGGCGAGGCGCTCCCACGGCAGGATGCCGGCCGGGTGCTCGCAGTCGGTTCGGACGACTATGTCGCCCGCTTGCCATGGCAGCGCGGTCGCGATCCGGTTGATCCCGTCGGCGGTGCTCTGGGTTAGCGCGATCTCGTCCGGGTCGGCCCCGAGGAAGTCGGCGACGGTCTCTCGTGTGTCGTCGAACGCCGCGAAGAGCGCGGGGTACATCCCCTCCGCGGCGGGCGCGACGTACTGGTGGTGTTCGACGCAGTCGGTGACGGCCTCGACGACGGGACGCGGAGCGGGGCTCGCGGCACCCGTGTTGAGGTAGGTGATCTCGTCGAGCGCCGGGATCGCGTCTCGGAGATCGAGTGGGTCCATACTCGGGCTACGGCGGGTGGGGATTGAAACGTTCCCATCCGGAGCCGCGGCCACGAGAGCCGAAGTGGACACCGTTATGCGGGGTCCGCTCGACACGCCGGTATGTACCTCGCGGATCGGACGTGGCCGGAGCTCGGCGAGCACGTCGCGAGCGAGTCGCTCGCGGTCGTTCCACTGGGATCGACCGAACAGCACGGCCCGCACCTCCCGCTCGCCACCGACCACCTGATCGCCGAGCATCTCGCCCGCGAGGCGACCGATCGGGCTGACGTGCTCTGTACCCCGACCGTGAACGTCGGCGTCAGTCCCCACCACCGGCAGTTTCACGGCACACTGTGGGTCGACGCACCTGCCTTCCGTGACTACATGGAGAGCCTCGCGCGTAGCCTCTCGTACCACGGGTTCGATCGGATCGTGTTCGTCAACGCCCACGGCGGCAACACCGTCCACCTCCGCGAGGTCGGCCGGCGGCTCCGCGACGACGATACTGCCTACGCCATCGAGTGGATGTGGAACGACTCGATCCCCGAACTCGTCGACGATCTGTTCGCCCAGAACGGTCCGCATGGAGGGCCAAAGGAGACCGCGATGATTCAGCACATCGCCCCCGATCTCGTTCGGGACGACGAACTCGACGCCGCCCGCGATGGCGGAATCGCCGATCTCGACGAGGCCGACGTGATCGTCAACGGTGCGCGAACGTTCTACGATTCGATCGACAACACCGAGAACGGCGTGCTCGGCGATCAGACCGACGCGACGGCGGCGAAGGGCGAGCGGCTGTTCGAGGCCGCGGCCGACCAGCTCGTGCAGCTGCTCGCCTGGCTCGACGAGCAGCCGCGCGACGCGCTCATGGCGAAACCGCACGTCGACCCGCAGCCCGGTAGTCGGCGGTAGTCACGTGGCGGGGGGATTTCGGTCGCGAGTACGGCGTCGAAGCCCACGAATCACGGTACAAATGAGAGACCGCAGGCCACGCCCTCCCCAACCGATTCGCTCCGTTCGCTTTGCTCACTTCGCTCATCCCTCGCGCGAGTCGCGCTTCGCGCTCCCGCGCGCCAACCGCTCTCTCACAGGTACCTGAACCTGTGAGAGTCAGGTCGCGCGCGCTCGTGACGTGACGGCGATCCCGACGAGCACGATCGCGCCGCCGACGACGGTGATCGCGCTCGGGACCTCACTCAGCAGGACGAGTGCGAGCAGCGCGCTCCCGATGGGTTCGCCGAGCAGCGAGACGCTGACGACGCTGGACTCGACGTGGGCGAGCGCCCAGTTCAACACGGTGTGACCGAATATTCCTGGGCCGACCGCCATCCCGAGGAAGAGCAGCCATTCGCTCGGCGGGTAGTCGACGAGGGCCGCGCCGTCGGCGACGGTGAGCACGAGCAACACGACCGCACAGACCGAGTAGACCACGATGACGTACGGGATCAGCGGGATGCGCTGGCGGAGCGAGCGCCCCGCGAGCACGTACCCTGCCGCACAGACCGCACCGACGAGCGCGAGAGCGTTGCCGTACAGCGGGGCCGCACCCGCGACGTTCGCGCCGGTGAGGGCGTCGCCCACGGACATCACCGCGATGCCGGCGAGTGCGACGACCATCCCCGCGAGGGTGCGGCGGGTGACGTGTTCGGCGAGCAGGAGCGCCGCGCCGGCGGCGACGAACAGCACCTGGGACTGGACGATCGTGACCGAGGCGGCGACGCTGGTCCATTCGAGGCTCTCGAACCACGACGCGAAGTGGATCGCGAGCGCGACCCCGCCCGCGCTCGCCACGAACCAGTCCCGGCCGGAGAGCCGGCCGAACGCGTCGCGGTGGCGACGGAGTGCGAACGGGACGAGCAGCAGGGTGGTGAAGAGCACCCGGTAAAAGGCCTTCACGAGGCTCGGGGCCGAACTGTAGCGCACGAGGATCGCGCTGGTGCTGACCGCGACGACCGCGACCGCGAGCGCCGCGAGGGGCGGCGTCGCGCGCTCGACACGTCGAAAAACGCCGGTGCTCACGCCCGGTCCGATGGTGGCCGAGCGCTTACGGGTTGTGATGGACGACAGGCGCTACTCCGACAAGCGACGCTGATCAAGCAATATCTGTCAGATTACCATAGAACGGCTCCAGTAGCGATCGATGGGAGGAATCCGATAGTGCTATCGCGAAAACCGCTGCGATGCCGGTACACATGAGGACCGCAGGCCACGCCCTCCCCAACCGATTCCTTCGTCTCGTTCGTTTCACTCACTCGACCCAGTCATCCCTCGCGCGAGAGAGCACTCCCGCACCGCGGCGTGCTCTCCGCGCGCCGGCCAGAACTATTCGGCGTCCGCGGGCGTGTCGAAGTCGTGGAAGTGCTCGCCCTTCTCCTTGGTGAGGACGTTCAGGGCGGCCGCCGCGCCGTCGCCCGCCGAGATGACCGCCTGCCACTCCTCGGCGCGAACCATCGCGCCCGTGGCGTAGGCGTCCTCGACCGTGGTCTCCATCGTCACGTCCACGTCGACCACGTCCTCGTCGGTGAACGAACAGCCGAGGTCCTCGGCGAGGTCGCGGTTCGCACCCGTCGCGAGGACGACGTAGCTTGCGTCGTGCTCGCCCCCGTCGGTCTCGACGGTGAACCCGTCGCCGTTCTCCGCGACGGCAGTGACCGAGGTTCCCTGGTGGCGCTCGACGCCGAACTCCTCGACCTGGTCGCGTGAATCCTCCATGAACGCCGAGCCGTCCTCGCTCTCGATCCCGAGGTAGTTGAACAGGTGGGCCTTGTGCATCCACGTCTCGTCGGTGTCGAACACCTGGGTGCTCAGCCCGTTCTTCGCGGTGAACAGCGCCGCGCTCAGTCCTGCCGGGCCGCCGCCGACGACCGCGACGTCAGTTTCTGTCATGCGGTGTCACGTACCGCGGCGAGCCTGATAAATCGTGGTGGCGAGGGCTGTGGTCGACTGTGGCTGCGGAGCGGTGCGGTTGCGGGGCGGGCCTGGCGGATGAAGGGCGAGATCACGAACGAAGTGAGTGATCGAGGGCTCGGCGGTGCTGTGCGGTGGCGGTTGCGGTGTGGTGGCGGGAGGAAGCCACGCGGCCGCGTTTCATCGCGGCCGCACGGGGAGGAGTGGGGACTTCAGCGCGTGCCGGGCGTCCGCGAGCAACGCGAGCGGACGAAACGGGCGAACGGCGCAGCCGTGAGCCGGGCCACGCGCCCGGCGCGCGCAATCGCGGTGCTGTGCTGCCTGGTGGTGCTGAAAAATCGGAGATTTTTGCATGTCAAAAACGCCGTGGAACGGCGTTTTTGAGCGACATGAAAAGGGCGAGCGCTCGCGCCGAGCGAGCGCGAGGGCTTTCAGCGACCGGCACTCACGTACGCCATCGGGGCGATCACGATGAGCCCGATGCCGAGGTAGAGATAGAGGTTCGGGCCGTCGATGCTCGGAACCAGCATGAACACGAGGCCGAAGACCATCGTCTGGAGGGCGACGATCTTCAGCGACCGCTGGGTGAGCGCGGCGAGCGTCGCGAGCACGTAGACGAGCAGCAACACCTGGCCCAGATTGTACTGGAGCAGGAAGTTGTCGATCACCTGCAGCGGGAGCGCGAACATCCTCGCCCGAACGTCTGCGGGTCGCCGGCTTCAAGCTTACGAGTCCCGGGCGAGCGCGGTCGGGGTGCTCGGGTCCCGAGGCCGTCGCGCCTCACCCGGCCGGCCCCGTGAGATCGAGCGGCCGGACCCATCGATACCAGACCACGAGTGCCATCGTGAGGTAGCCGACGGCCCAGACGACCATCCCCGCCGTGTCGAACCCGGCGTTCGAGAGGGCGAAATCGGCAGCGCCAGGGACGACCACGCCGGTGGCGAGGACGAGTCCGAACACCACCCGCTCGTCGAGCGTCACGGACGTTTCACTCCAGTTTGCCGGGGTCGACGACGGCTCATACGCCTCGCTACGGGTTCGAGCCGCCTCAATGGCTCGGTTCGCCGTGCGCGCCTATCGGCGCGACGCTCGCGATGGGATCGGCTGGAACGGTGTGCAACGGCGCGTAACGATGCTCGTGGTTCAATAGCCACCCGACCGTTCACACGGTCGTTGCCGGCCGCCGAGCCGCCACGAGCCCCCGACGGCCGGACAGCCGTTGACGGTTGGACCCCACCGACTTCGGCCCTCCACCATGCGCAACGCACCGCCGACCCACATGCTAGGGAACCACGACGAACCGACCGCACCCGCCGATCTCGCCGTCGGCGACGTCATCCGCGACAGCGACAGCGGCGAGAAACACCTCGTCGTCGTCGACGTCGACGATGCGGGCGTCACGGTGCGCCGTGGCGACGTCGAGCGATTCGTCCCCCACGCACAGTTCGGCCCGTGGAACGACGAGACTCTCGTCGTCCATCGTCGAAACGCCAGCGAGCGGAGCGATCGCGAACGATCCGACGCGCGCGAAGGGCACTGCTGAGCCAGGCCAGTCGCCACCCCGCAAAATCGAGTCACGGATCCGACGGTGCCACGCGGCGACGGAACGCCAGATCGCACCCCGCGTCCGGCCACCTCCCTGCATCCGACAATCGCCCCGGAGCACGACGACATATACGGCAGTGGTATGCCCACACAAGGCTTATGCTCGTGAGGAGCCGAGTGTTGGGTGGAGCGTGGCGCGCTCCACGGGACAGCGGGGCTCCGTTGCGTGGCATCACCTGTAACTTCACCCCTGCTGTCTTTTTAGCAGTCAGCTGATGAGCAACCGGTCTATCGTTGGATGGGGCGCAGCCGTCATGGCGTCTCGAACCTCGTGCTCGTCGCTCGTGGGAGTGTGACGAGAAGAATGGGCCAACGCGGATTTGAACCGAAGCCAGACGATCCGACTCACACCGTTCGCCGGCTGCGACTGGCAGGGCTCAAATCCGCTCGGTTGTATTTTCGACGCTCATCGGACTCACTCCGTTCGTCGATTCGCGCACGAAAATGGGCCAACGCGGATTTGAACCGCGGACCTCCCGGTTATCAGCCGAGCGCTCAACCTAACTGAGCTATTGGCCCGACATCCGGAGTTGCGCCGTACCGCTTGTAAGGGTTTCTCTTCGCGACTCGGCCGTCGGCTACTCCCGGCTGGGTTCGCGGTCGTCGCGGCCCGACCCCACGTCGTACACGTCCGAATCGTCGGTGTCCGATCCACCGGGGAACCCACCGACGTAGACGTTCCCGGAGGCGATCCCGCCGGTCTTCCGGTCGATGTACGGCACGACGAACCACCGCTTGATGGCCTTCCGGATCGGCCACCGGGTGACGGGAACGACGAGCAGCAGTCCCACGGCGTCGGTGACGAGGCCTGGCGTGAGCAAGAACGCGCCCGCAGCGATCAGGAGCCCCCCATCGAGGAGCTCGTCGCCGGGGAGCTGGCCGTGCTCGACGCGCTCTCTGATCTTCCGAGCCGTGTGACGGCCCTCGGCACGGACGAGGAGCATCCCGATCAGCGCCGTGAGTACCACCAGCGCCACGGTCTGGATCGCGCCGATGAAGTTCGCCACCGCGACGAGCAGCACGGCATCGAACAGGGGGATGAGGAGAAGCAGCCCGATGATCCGGAGCATATCGTGACTACTCGTCCCGCACGCAAAACCCTTTATGCTCCGACGGGTTCGGAGTCCGAAGCGCTTTGCCCCGTCCGCCGAAGGACTCACATGGACGCCCGCGCGGTCGATACGCTGGTCGAGTGGCGAGAGTGGGGTGACGCGGCGTTCGCCGAGGCCCGCGAGCGCGACGCGCCGATCCTCTGCAACCTGCGCGCCCACTGGTGTCGGGAGTGCCGCGAGATGGACCGGACCGCGTACGCCTCGCCGACCGTCGCGGCCAACCTGAACGACGGGTTCGTGCCGGTCCGTGTCGACGTGGATCGCCGGCCACGGGTCCGAGAGCGCTACAACATGGGTGGGTTCCCCTCAACCGTGTTCCTCACACCGACAGGCGATCTCATCACGGGTGCGACGTATCTCGGGGCCGACGGGCTTCGCCAGGTGCTCGAACGCGTGCGGACGGCGTGGAACGAGAACGGCGAGGAATCGGGGCGGGTCCCACGCGAACTCCGCGACGCCGACCCGCCGGCGGGCGAGCTCTCCCCGGCGATCGAGGTCCACATGGAGCGCGAGATCGAAGCGGCGTTCGACGAGGAGTTCGGCGGGTGGGGCACGGGACCGAAGTTCCCGCTCGCACCCGCCATCGAGTTCGCCCTCAAACGCGATCGGAAGAGAGCGCTCCGGACGCTCGAAGCCATCCGGACCCACCTCCACGACACCTACGCCGGCGGCTTCTTCCGGTACGCCGTCGAGCGTGACTGGAGCGACCGCCAGACCGAGAAGACCCTCGACACCAACGCCGGGCTCTGTCGAACGTTCGCCGCGGCGGCGCGCTACGACGACGAGTATGCCGATCCCGCGGTACGCACAGCCGAGTTCCTCACCACCACTCTCGCGAGCGGCGACGGGTTCGCGGCGAGCCAGTCGGGCGACGAGGCGTATTACGGTCTCCCGCCGAGCGACCGCGAGGCTGCCGACCCGCCCCCGATCGACGGCACCGTGCTCGCCGGGGCGAACGGCCTCGCGATCGACGCACTGCTCGAAACCCACGCCGTCACCGGCCACGAGGGGTCGCGTCGCGGGGCCGAGCGCGCGCTCGACCATCTGCTCGATAGCCTCGTCGAGGATGGACGGGTGATCCACTACCGCACTAGCGACGCGACTGGCCCCCGTGGACTGCTCGCCGACCAGGCGCGCGTCCTCGGTGCGCTCACGAGTGCCGTCCAGGTGCTCGGCGACGACTGGCTCGCGCCCGCCGAACGGATCGCGGCGTACACGATCGCGGAACGCCGCGAGGGGGATTCGTTTCTCGACGGCCCTCCAGAAGGGGCCGGACTGCTCTCGCGCCCGCTGCGACCGCTCGGGACGAACGTCGCGATCGCGGACGCGCTGTACGAGCTGGGCGTGCTGACCGGTGAGGACCACTATCACGAGATCGCGTGCGAAACGCTCGCGGCCTTCGCGGGCGCGGCCGACAGGATGGGAGTCGAGGTCGCGGGCTACGCGACGACCGCAGCGCGCGTGCTTTCGGGGACCGAAATCGCGGTCGCCGCACCCGCCGGTAGTGATTTCCACCACGCCGCCCTCGACATCCCGGCCCACGAGGCAGTCGTGATCCCTGACGCGGATGGCGAGGCCGACACCGCACGGATCACCATCGACGGTGAATCGACGGTCGTCTCCAGCCCGTCGGCGCTTCACGAGTGCGTCGCCGGCGAGTGAGTTCGACCGTTGCTCGGTGGACAGCCACCGGAGCGATTCGGGTTACGACCGCGAGAGCAGTGTTTTCAGACTCTCGGGCGAGAACAGCGTGGTCGGTTTGTCCATGTGAACGCCGATCTTCCCGGAAAGAGCGGACAAACCGGCGTTCTGGAGGGGTTTCGGCAGCGAGTACGCCCGACGAACCCAGTGGCCGAGCCGGATCTCACGCGCGAGGTCGTCGCGCCACGCCGTCTCGTAGTCGGCGAGCGTTTCCGGAGATCGGGGATCGATCTCGCGGGCGGCGTGGTCGGCCGCGGTCATCCCGTAGACGATCCCGCCGCCGGTGAACGGCTTGGTCTGGGCGGCGGCGTCGCCGATCAGGAACGACCGATAGCCGGTGACGCGGTCGGGCGGTCCGATCGGGATCATCCCGGCACACGTCTCGCCGGTCTCGACCCCGTAGCCGTCGGTGAACGTCTCGAACAGTCCGGTGGCGTTCTCGCCGGGTGCGGCCGCGAGACCGTACTCGACGCCCGCCTCGGCTCGGGGGATGCGCCACGCGAAGAACTCCGGCACCGAGAGGTGGACGTCGACGTGTGCACCGGGATCGTTCTCCGCCGAGAACGCGAGCACGCCCTGGAGTTTCTCACCGGGCTCGGGCATGTCGAGGTCGCGTCGAACCCGCGACACCGGTCCATCACAGCCCGCCACCATCCGGGCGTCGAAGGTGCGGTTGCCGTCGGGCGTCCTCGCGGTCACCGAGACACGATCGGCGTGCTCCTCGACGCCGATCACGCTGTGGTGCTCTCTGAGATCGGCACCCGCCTCGCGGGCCGCCCGCGCGAGCGTTCGGTCGAGTTCGACCCGGTCGATGACGTTCGAGATCGTCTCGTCCTTGTAGAACAGGTGTGCGCGCTCGCCGGGCCCGCCGGCATGAAAGCGCGCGCCCGAGATCTCGTTCTGGAGGAGGTCCGCACGCGCGCCATCGGGGGTGAAATTCCAGATATCGGTGCTGACGTGGCCCGAACACGCGAGCGGCGTGCCGACTGCGCCGCGTTCGAGACAGAGCACGTCGTGGCCCGCCGCGGCGGCCCGGCGGGAGAACCGCGACCCGGCCGGCCCGGCACCCACGACGACGAAATCGTACATCGCACGGGCGTAGCCGGCGTCGGTGCAAGTACCTTCCCACTCGGACCCGCCGCGCCCGTCGACCGGCGAGCGGCCCGGTTCGAACGGAGCCCCGAGGTCCCGGGGAGGGACGAAGCCGCCACTTCGAGTGGCCGATCGACGAGATCGCGGGCTCAGGAGTCGTCGGTCGTGTCCGTTTCGGCCGTCTTCGGCGCGTAGCAGTAGCGGACATCGCCGTCGAGCACCGCGTAGCGGCCGCGCGAGCGGTCGTGGATCGCGCGTTTTTCGATGTCGATCGCCACGTCCACGAGGTCCTCCAGCGAGTCCATCCACACGACGGACCCGCCCGACGGTTCCGGGATCGTCCCCGCCGAGAGCCACTCGGCGTAGCGCTGCTCGTGGATCCGCCGGCGGACCACCGTCGCGTCGATGCCGCGCCGGAGCCACGTTCCGGCGACCGCCGCGATTGCGAGCGATCCGAGACCCAGCAGGCCCAGCGGACCGTACACGAGCGGATCGGCCGATCCCGTCCGGGTCCGCGTGACGGGCGTCGTCCGGGTCCGGTTCGCGTCGAGGCTCCCCGCGATGGTGTAGGTGTTCGACTCGATCCGCAGCGGTGCGGACGCGTCGAGCACGCCGGAGTAGTTCGCGGTCTCGTAGGTGACGTTGATGGCGAGGGTGGGCTGGATCGTGCCGGCGTCGCCGAGGGTAGCCTCGATCTCGTCACGCCGATTCCGGATCCGGGTCACGTTCAGTGTCGTGTCGTTCGTGGCCTCACCGTCGACGATGGTCCGAGTGCTCTCGACCGGGGTCTGATGGGTGCGCCAGAACGTCCGGCCATCTCGCTGAGCGCGGTACTCCAGGGTGATCGTCCGGGTCACGTCGACCGGCCGATCGTCGGGCACGTCGAGCGTCTGTGTGAGGGTGAGATCGGGGGCCGCCGAGAGCACGTACACCGGCGCGTCCTCGATGCGGTCTCGCTGTTGCCACAGCGAGCTCCCGTTGGCCACGAGGGCGCTCGTGTGCACCTCGGAGGCGAACGTCTGCTCGTCGGTCCGAGCGGTGTACTCCTCGGTGGGCGGTGTGGCGACCACCCAGCCGGCCCCCGCGAGACAGCACACGCCCACGAGCGCCAGCACGGCCACGACCGGCCAGCCGTACTCGGCGACGATCAGCCTCGCCTTCAGCGCGCCCGGCATCATCGTCGGCGGTACCCCTCCTCCCGATCCGAGCGTCGACCGGGAACGGCGGCGTCACGGGACCGTACGTCGGTTGCTTCGGTCGGCCGTCTCCGGTCGGGCGACACACCCGCGCGACCGTTCGATCCGTTCACCTGGACGTTCCCGTCGGCGGTGCCGTCTCGACCGCCCGTCGCGTTTCCGGTGGCGTCGACGTGTCGTGACCCGAGACTGCCGGCAGAGATCGAGACCGCCCGAGTCGTCGTGTTCATCGTCGTTCTTCCTCGTGATCGTATCGACCACAACGGTCGTTCTTCGCTCGTTCCATCGAACCTCCTCAACATTCGATCCAGTCGAGTTCGTACGTGCTCTTATCGGCGGTGATCCGAATCACGTGCCGACCCGCCGACAGTGAGACCTTCTTCGTGCGGATCGTTCTGTAGGTGCCGTAGCTCCCCGTCCCGCTGAAACGTTTCTTCGCGACCTGGATTCCGTCGACCGAGACGGCGAACGATCCCCCACCGACCGACGACACCCGTGCGGCGATCCGACAGGACGTGTCGGCGGAGACGTCGACCGTGTACTCCAGCCACTCGTCGGTTTCGATGGATCCGACGACGTGGCCGCCCGAACCGGCCTCGATATCCACGTCCGAGGAGCGGTACTCGCCGGCGGTATCGTCTTCCTCACCCGGCGTGGTGTCGTGATACGAGACGCCCTCGCCGCCGGTATCGAAGTCCTCGGCCTGGACCCGGCCGGGCAGCGTACGAGCGGTCCCGCCGTAGGGCTGCTGACCGGACGGACTCTCGGTCGTCGAACCCGCCGTGGTCGCCGTGGTCGATCCACCGCTGGCGTTTCGGACGCGGATCGCTCCGAGCGTGGCCTTGTCGGCCGATGGGGTGAACCCGAGATCCAGTCGGCCGTCGGTCACCGTGACCGTCCGTGTGAGGTCGAGTGCCGTATCGTGACCCGCTCGGCGATAGACGTCCAACGCGTCGATCACCTGCGATCCTTCGGCGGTGACGTCGAACACGCGCGACCCCGTGCCGCCACCGTTTCCATCCCCGCCCCAGTAGATCTCGGCGAACTTGAACGTGACCTCGTACTCGCCGTCCGGCAGCGAGACGTCGTACTCGAAGTCACCCTTGCGCTCCGATCGGTACAGCGGGTCGTCGGTCGTCCCGTCGATCGACTCGCCTTCCTTCACGCCCGACGCACCACCACTGAAACCGGTGTCGGCTCGATAGACGGTCCCGGCATCGGTGGTGTAGTTCCCGCCGCCGGCGTTGACCGCGAACACCGTCTCGCCGCTCGTCGGCTGTTCGACCTCGTCGACACGGATCGCCCCGAGCGTGGCCTTGTCGGCCGATGGGGTGAACCCGAGGTCCAGTCGGCCGTCGGTTACCGTGACCGTCCGCGTGAGGTTCAGCGCCGTGTCGTGGCCAACGCGACCGTGGACGTCCAACTGGGTGATGACCTGCGAGCCTTCGGCGCTGACGTCGAACACGCGTGATCCCGTGCCGCCACCGTTTCCATCTCCGCCCCAGTAGATCTCGGCGAACATGAACGTGACTTCGTACTCGCCGTCCGGCAGCGAGACGTCGTACTCGAAGTCCCCTTTGCGCTCCGATCGATACAGCGGATCGTCGGTCGTCCCGCCGATCGACTCGCCCTCTTTCACACCCGACGCTCCGCCAGTATAGGCGGTGTCGGCTCGGTAAACTGTTCCATCCCCTGCGGTGTAGTTCCCGCCGCCGGCATTGACCGCGAAGACGGTCTCGCCACCGCCACCACCGCTGTCCGGTGTACAGCCCGATTCGATGGTGGCGCTCCTGTTCAGCGTGGCCGAGGCCCCCGATCCCGACACCTCGATGGTCGCCGAGGCCGGCTGGCCCACGAGCGCGTCGTCGCAGGTCACCGCGAGATGGACTTGCTGGGCGCTACCCGCAGCGAGCGAGACGGACGCCGAGCCGCCGACGTTCTGTCCACCGACGACGAGATCACCGGGCGAACCCGAATCCAGCGCCACCGTGATCGAGACGTCGCCGCCGAACTGGTTTTCGAGTCCCAGATAGTCACTCGTCGTGCCGGTCGCGGGTCGGGAGACGGTCACGCCGAGTGGTCCCTCGGAGTCCGTCACCACGTCGGCGTTGGCGTCCCGTGAGAGGGTCGCCGTCGAGAACGCGTCGGTGGCCATGGCGACCATCAGCGGTGCGGTCAGCGCGAGCACGGCCACCAGCAGGTAGATCCGCCACCGTCGGTTGCCCGACCCACGCGAGATCGAACTCACTCGCGCTCACCCCCATCCTCGAACCACGATCCGGGACCGGCCCGACGACGCGTCGGCGCGAACCGCAGCGGCGTCCGTCCGTCGTAGAGCAGGGTGTAGAGCACGAACAGCGGCCCGAGCGCAGCCAGCACCGACCCGAACATCGCCGCGATCGGGTGGGCCGCGTGCAGACGCGCGACCACGCCGTAGGGCAACGTCAGCGGGTAGGAACGCACGCTCACGGTGGTCTCGATGGGGCCGAGGCTCTCGGGTGGTGGGATCTCGACGCCCAACACTACCGATTCGTTTTCGGCGGTTCGGTTCGTGATGGTCATTCCGTCTGCATCGATGAACGTGTGAGTGAACGGCCCGGTCCGGGCGTTCACCGTGATGTTCTGTGTCGTGGGCTCGCCCACGGGGAGGGTTCGTGGCGAACCGGTCGGCGTGTCGGTGGCGACGTAGTCCAGGCCGGCGGTGTGGCTGCTCAGCGCGATCAACACGACGGTGAGCAGCGCGGCCCCGACGAACAGCGGCATCAGTACGTCGCCAACCCGGAGCACGCCCCGATCGGGGCGGTCGGAGCCACGCACCAAGCCCACCGCTGCGAGGGCGAAGCCCGCAACGAGCACCGCGAGCCGGTTCGTGCGGAGGAACGCCACCGCCGCGCCGAGGTTCGGGATCACGACCGGCTCGCCGCCGACCGAGAACGCCTCGCCGATGATCCGCGACTGTCGTATCGGTGGGGTGCCGCCCGCCTGATCGGTGGAGGGGTTGGCGTCACCCTGCGTGATGAATCCGGTGTCGATCTGCTCCACGACGCGGTGGGTCACCCGGCCCTGCTCCGCGCTCTGGAAGGTGATGATATCACCCGAATCGACATTGCCGGCCGGAACGAGGAGAAACCCGTCGCCCACGCCGATGGTTGGTTCCATGCTCCCCGAGGTGACGTAGGCCACCTGGACCGGCGACGAAGCCGGGGCGACGACGAGCACGAGGGCCACTACCACCGCCACGAGCGCGATCCGCTTGAGCATGGGACTGGTCGTCTCCTGAAATACTGAAGACCGCGTTCGGTCGTGTAGCCGCTCAGGCGTCCACGCTCAACGTGCCGTTGATCGTGTCGCCGTCGGTCATGTCCGTGGTGTCGAACTCCATGACCACGTAGACGCTGCTCCCGCTCGACACCGGGGTCGAGACGGAGCCACCGGACGTGTCGCCGACCGTCGAGCCGTCCTGAACGAGCGTGAAGTCGACACCGTTGATGTCCTCGTTCAGGCTGACGGTGTGTTCTCTGTTGTCCTGATTGGTGATGGTGAACGCGTTCTGGCTCGATGCGTTGCTCGCATCACCGATCGTGTAGACTGCATCCGGGTTGACACCGGATGCGGTGGCGGAGTCGTCGAGATCGATGCTGAGCGCGCCGTCACCGTCGTAGCCGACGAACTCGCTGTCCGCGTCGGGGCTCAGAGCGAGTGGCCCTTCGTTGTCCTGAACCACGTCGACGCTCACGCTCCGGTCGAGGGAGGCGCTCGTGAACGCCGAGGTTCCGAGGAAGCCTGCCGTTGCTACCACCGCCACTACCAATACGATCGCGTATCGTGTTTTCGTCATCTGGTCTGAGTTCCTTGTCGAGTTTCGCCGTCGATTCGTTCGTTCATGCGTCTTCCGTCCCGTTCGTATTCGAGTTCCACGGTGGTTCGTTTTATACGCTGTTTCGGGCGTATACTACGTCATCGAGAGGATATACATAAGTCTACCCATTCTTGCATACATCGTTGGATGCGAGGTTATCGTAGTCTCAGTACTCCGTATTAGCAAGGCTCTTCCGTGGAAAATGAGTGCCACGGTAATGAATACCAGAACAGCAGGGTACTGGGATCACAACCGGGTCGATTCCGCGGCACTTCGTCCCGATCGCGGGAACGTCTCTATCGATACCCCTCCGTGAGGCGTTCGACGTACTTCGCGATCACGTCGACTTCGAGGTTGACCGGATCGCCTGGCGTCTTCTCGCTCAGGGTCGTCAGCTCGTACGTCGCCGGGATCACGGCGACCGAAAACGAGTCCGGACGGAGGTCGGCGACCGTGAGACTGATGCCGTCGACGGTGATCGAGCCCTTCTCGACGACGTAGCGCGCGACCGGTTCGGGCAGCGAGAACGCGAACTCCCAGTCGTCGTCGATGCGCTCCACGGATCGGAGTTCGGCGGTCGCATCGACGTGACCCTGAACGAAGTGGCCGTCGAACCGGCCGTCGGCGGGCAACGCACGTTCGACGTTGACCGCGTCGCCGGCTTCGATCGTCGAGAGCGTCGTCCGGTCGAGAGTCTCGGTCGAGCAGAACAGTTCGAACCACCCCTCGTCGTGCTCCTCGACGGTGAGGCAGGTCCCGTCGATGGCGATGCTCTGGCCGTGTGCGAGGCCATCGAGGGCGGCCCCGATCCGAACGCGTCGACCCCCCTCCTCGTCGGTGACCTCCCGAACGTCGCCCGTGGTCTCGACGATGCCGGTGAACATGGCGAGCGGTACGGACTGTCGTGTGATGAGAGTGCCGTTCGACGGCCGCTCCGGGACACGCCACACCGCACCGGGAGCCACGTCGTTTATAACGGATGGGTGCCTGTTGTGGGCCATGTCTACCGACTCGCACGTGACCCGGCTGTTCGGCGGCCCGGGGAGCGGGAAGACCACGGCGCTGCTCGACCGCGTCGAGGACATCCTCGACGAGCCAGGCGTCACGGTCGACGACGTGCTCGTGGTATCGTACACGAGGGCGGCGGCCGCCGAGATCAGGGAGCGCCTCGCCGAGCGCCTCGACGTCAGCCCGCGCTCGCTCAAGGGTAACGTCTGTACGATGCACGCGAAGGCGTACGAGCTCCTCGACCTCTCGCGCGGCGACGTCGTGGGCGAGTCCGACAAGCGCGAGTTCTGTGAGGAGTACGGCATCGAGTTCGAGGACGAGTACGAGGGGTCGCGCCGCCGGACCGCGCGCTCGACCACCATCGGCAACAAGACCATCGCCACGAGCCAGTGGCTCCAGCGCACCACCCGGGACGTCGCCGACTGGTACGACGTTCCCTTCCAGTGGAACGACGAGGAGGTGCGCCTCCCACCCGAGATCGACGACAACGCCCAGCAGGGCAACAAGTACACCCCGACGTGGCCGAGCGACGACGACCGGATCGACATCCCGGAGGCGATCCGGGCGTGGCGCACCTACAAGGGCGAGCAGGGATTGACCGGGTTCGCGGACATGCTCGAACGCGTTCACCAGCGCTCGCTCGTCCCCTCGGTCGAGTACCTCGTGATCGACGAGTTCCAGGACATCACCACGCTCCAACACGAGGTGTACGAGGCGTGGAAACCCCACGTCGAGCGCGCGCTGATCGCGGGCGACGACGACCAGGTGGTGTACGCGTGGCAGGGCGCGGACCCGCAGCTCCTGCTCGACGAGGTGGGCGAGGACGTGATCCTCGACAACTCCTACCGGCTGCCGTCGCGCGTGTTGAACGTCGTGAACCGCGAGGTCCGCCACATCGAGCAGCGCCAGGAGAAGAACCTCCGGCCCCGAACCGAGGGCGGATCGGTCGAAACCGTCAGAAGCCCGTCGATGCTCGATCTCGTGCGGAACGTCCGGGCGACGGTCGAGAACACCGACGAGACCCTGATGGTGCTGTTTCGGGCGCGCTACCAGCTGTTCCGGTTCATGGACGAGTTCATCGACGACGGCATCCCGTTTCAGGCGCTCACCGACCAGCGGATGTGGACCGACCGGCTGACCGACTACATCGGCGCGATCGAGCGGGTCGACGAGGGCGAACCCATCACGGGGCTCGAAGCCCGCCGGCTCGCCGACATGCTCGCCGACACCGCGTTCGGAACCAACCACCGCGACGCCCTCTACGAGGCGCTCGACGACGAGCAGGAGGCGGCGGGCGTCGAGGACGTCGCCGATCTCACGATCGATCCCGGACTGATCGACGAGCACGTCCCGTTCATGCCCGGCCCGGCGTCGGCCGACGACATGCTCCGAAAGGTCTCGCAGTTCCAGAAGCAGTCGGTCGCGGCGTACTTCGACGGCGAGTATCAGGACGTCGACCGCGATCGCGTTCGTGTGGGGACCATCCACTCCGCGAAGGGCCGCGAGGCCGATCACGTGTTCGTCGCGACCGACCTCACCGAGAAGGTGGTCGAGCAGATGGCGGCCTCGGTCGACGATCCGGACGCCGTGCCGGGCGACGAGCCGTTCAGCAAGAACACCGATCCGGTGCCGATGCTGACCGACAACGAGCGCCGGGTGTTCTACGTCGGGATGAGCCGCGCGCGCGAGCGCCTCGTCCTCCTCGAAGACCTCGTCGGCGGCGCACCGACGCTCCCGGTCGACGTGTTGCTCGACAACCAGCCCTCGGGAATCACCGTCGAGGACGTGCTCAGCGAGACCGAGGCCCCCGCCGCGGATTAGTTCTGGTCTCCCTCGTCGTCCGGATCCTTCGCGATCGTGCCGACGGTCCGTTCGGCCGCCATCGCCGGCAGATCGTCCGGCGTGGTGACGTACGTTTTGACTGCGAACATCAACACCGCGACGGCGATCATCGCGATGCCCGACATGGTCTGGCCCTGGATCAGAAAGAGCGTTCCGAGCATCGCGACTGGCAGCGCGAGGACGAGCGTGATGACCGTTCCGAACGTGCTGATGATGCCCATACCACGCGTTGAGTGACGGGATCACTTACCGGCTTCGCCGCGCGCTGCCCGAAGGTCGTCTCCCAGAATCAGGCCGATCGCGGTGTCCAGCCACACACCGTGCAGGTGGTCGCGTCGGACGCGTGGAGTCCCCCACAGTCCGGACACTGCTTCTTGTTGTAGCTCTCCTCCCATCCCGGCGACCCGGTTTCGTGGCCGCGCTGCGCGAGGAACTCGTCGACCTCGGCGTCGGCGTCGTTGGGTGCGGTCGCCATACGTGCTACGGTATGACGCACCACCCATATAGCTCTGGTGCTTGCCGGCAAACCTCACCTGCAACGGGGGCGAATCGGTCGTCTCACAGGTCGTACAGCGCGCCGTACTTCTCCGTGGCGTGATCGAGGAAGTAGTCGGCGGTGAACGCCTCGCCGGTGGCCTCCTCGATCAGGTCGGGCGTGGTGTAACGCTGGCCGTGACTGTGGACGTTTGCGGTGAGCCAGTCGTGGAGCGCGTCGAACTCGCCGGCCTCGATGTCGCCGTCGAGGTCGTCGATGGCCTCGTCGGCGCTCGCGTACAGTTGGGCCGCGAGTACACTGCCGAGCGAGTAGGTGGGGAAGTACCCGAACGAACCGTGCGACCAGTGGATGTCCTGAAGACAGCCCTCCGCATCGGTGTCGGGACGAATTCCGAGATACTCGTCCATCTTGTCGTTCCAGACGTCGGGCACCTCGCGCACGTCGAGATCGCCCTCGATCAGCGCGCGCTCGATCTCGAACCGGAGCACGATGTGCATGTGGTAGGTCAGCTCGTCCGCCTCGACTCTGATGAGATTGTCGTCGTACACCCGGTTCGCGGCCTCGTAGGCGTCACGCGCGGTGACGTCGTCGAGCCCCGCAAAGCGCTCCGTGACTTTCGGCAGGAACAGCGACCAGAACGGCTGCGACCGCCCCACGTGATTCTCCCAGAGCCGTGACTGGGACTCGTGAACCGAGAGATTGCGACTCTCACCCAGCGGAGTTCCGTACTCCTCGTCGGGCAGCCCGAGGGTGTAGGTCGCGTGGCCGAACTCGTGGACCGTGCTCATCAGCGCGCCGAGCGGGTCCTCCTCGTCGAAGCGCGTCGTCACGCGCGCGTCGAACTGCGTGCCGGTCGAGAAGGGGTGCGGCGCGGTGTCGAGTCGGCCCCTGTCCCAGTCGTAGCCGAGCGTGTCGAGCGCGTCGCGTGCGAGCGCCTCCTGGGCATCGGCGTCGAACGTTCCTTCAAATGGACGAGCGAGTTCGACGTCGCTTTCGCCCACGTCGTCGATCAGCGGAACGAGCTCCTCGCGCAGTCGGTCGAGGATCGTCTCGGCGGTGTCGAGCCCGAGATAGGGTTCGTAATCCTCGAAGAGGACTTCATACGGTGGTCGGCTCGAATCGATGTGGTCGGCGTACTCCCGTTTGAGATCGAGCAGGTCCTCGAGGATCGGCGCGAACGTCTCGAAGTCGTCCTCGGCTTTCGCCTCCTTCCAGACCGGGAGCGCCTCGCTTGTGGTCTGTGAGATCTCCGCGACGAGATCCGTCGGAACGCGCGCCGCGCGATCGTACTGGCGGCGGATCTCCCGGACGACGGCGGCCTCCTTCCCACCGAGATCCGCGCTCTCGGCTTCCTTGAGTGCGGCCTCGGTTTCGTCCTCGACGAGGAGTTCGTGGCTCGTCGCCGACAGCGCCGAGCGCTGGGCCGAGCGCGCCGGCGTGCCGCCGTCGGGCATCATGACTTCCTGATCCCAGCTCAACACGCCCGCCGCGCTCTGGATGTTGCTGATCCGCTCGTAGCGTTCGAGGAGCTCGTCGTAGGCGTCGGCCGTGGCGTCGGATGCCATACCCGTGAACGGAGTCGTCGACCTATCAATTCTTGCCTCCCGGTCCGACCGCTCGCCCACGCTCCACGGTCGGCCAGCGAGCGGGCAAAACCCTCACGACTCCGGCCAGCTCTTCCGACGAATTCGGTCGCGCTCGCGCTTGCAAGCAGCGAATTCAAGCGAATCGCACTCCACAATCGGACGCAATGGCAACGACCGAGCACTCCCAACCCGAGACCGGACAGGACGACCTCCCAGTCGACGCGGAGCCGAAAGTCAGCGACGCCGCGGTGCTCGCGGCCGGCGCGTCCGTGCTGTTCGCGCTGTTCGAGTTCTACGTGCGTGGCAACGAGAACCGCGGCATCTTCGTCGGCCACTGGGCTCCGACGATCCTCGCCTTCGCGAGCTACTTCCGCAAGCGGCGCGACGACTGACAGTCCGATCCGAAGACCTCGGACTACTGCGATTCGGCCATCATGCGATAGAGTTCGTAACATCGATCGAGAACGTCGAGCGATACACTCTCGTCTTTGGTGTGGGCCTCGCCCGGTTCGGCAGGGCCGCAGATCACGCAGGTCACGCCCGTCTCGGCGAGCCAGCCCGCGTCGGTCGCGTGGGGTTTCGTGACGAGTTCGGGCTCGCCCTCTTGGACAGCGGCGGCGGCCGCTCGCACCGCCTCGGCGAACGCCTCGTCGTCACAGGCCATCGGCGGGAGGTCCTGATCGACCGTCCACTCGACATCCACGCTCTCGACCGTCGTCAACGGAGCGCGCTCGCCCGGCACCGTCCGCTCGTCCACGGTGATCGAACACGACTCCGGAATCACGTTCCACGCCGAGCCGCCGTCGATCTCGGTCACGACGACGCTCCCTGTCACCCGCTCGCCGAACACCTCGGTAGCGGGTGCGTCGATCGCGCGAACCGTCTCGACCGCCTCGCACGCGGTGTAGACGGCGTTCTCACCGGCCCCGGGTTCGCTCGCGTGGGCCGCCGTTCCGCGGGCGGTGATCGTGCTCGCCCGTCGACCCTTGTGCGCCACCGCGACATCCGTCGTTTCGGAGGAAGAGTAGCCCGTCGTTCCCTCGCCGACGATCGCGTAGTCGGGCGCGAACCCCTCGTCGATGGCATGGCGTGCGCCCTCGCCACCGATCTCTTCGCCGGCGAAACTCGCGAAAACGAGTTCTACCGATGGATCACTGTCGCGAAAGGTCAACATCGCGGCCGCGACCGCGCCCTTCATGTCCGCCGCACCCCGGCCGTACAGCCGACCGTCGCGCTCCTCGACGACGTACTCGCCCCCTGTCGCCTGGGTGTCGTCGGGCGGCACGACGTCGTGATGACCGACGAGCGCGAGCGATTCGTTCGCGTCGGCGTCCGTGTTTCGACGAGCGATGACGTTCCCGACCTCATCGCGGGTCACGTCGGCGTCGGTCTCCTCCCGGAGCCAGGCCTCGATGAAGTCACCTGCATCGGTCTCGTCCTCGTGACTCGGGATCGCAACGAGGTCGCGAGTGAGATCCGTGACGGCGGCCATGGAGTCACGGTCCGTGAGAAGCGTGATAAGATTGCCGTTGGACGGAGATCCGTTCACCGTCAGGGGCGGTGGCGCGCGGGAGCGCGAAGCGCGCGACTCGCGCGAGGGATGACCGAACGGAGCGAGCGAAAGCGAGCGGAGAGAGGGAATCGGCTGGGGAGGGGGTGGCCCACGGTCTCTCGTGGGAGTCGTGACTGCTGCAGACGAATTGGATCTCCGTCACCGTATGCTGGGGCGGTATCGTCGGATATGCCTGAACCGGCAGTACGCTTTCGAGCGCGCTTGAACACCCTTTTGATCCTGCCGGCCGAACGACACGCATGACTGTCGTACCGGACACGAGCGCGGTCATCGACGGGCGCGTGTCCGAACGAGTGGAGAGCGGTGCGTTCGAGGGGGAGACCGTTGCGGTCCCCGAGGCGGTCGTCACGGAGCTCGAATCCCAGGCCAACGACGGCCGCGAGTCGGGCTGGGACGGCCTCTCCGAGCTCCAGCGACTCGCCGAACTCGCCGACGAAGGGAGTGTCGAGGTCGAGTACGTCGGCCGGCGGCCGGGCGACGGCGAGCGCCACGCCGCCGGGGAGGGCGCGGTCGACGCGCTGATCCGCGATCTCGCTACCGAAAAGGGAGCCACGCTACTCACGAGCGACAAAGTTCAAAGCGAGGTCGCCCGGGCGAAGGGCCTCGACGTCGAGTACGTCGATCCCGAGATCCGCGGGGACGCGCCCGAGAACCTCGCGATCGAGGAGTTCTTCGACGACGAGACGATGAGCGTCCACCTCAAGACCGGCGTCGCACCGATGGCGAAGCGCGGTGCGGTCGGCGAGATGCGCTTCGAGACCATCGGCGACGAGCCGCTCACCGAGGACGACCTCCACGAGTGGGTCGCGGAGATCGAGACCGCCACGCGGGCGTCGAGCGACGGGTTCACCGAGCTCGATAGAAATGGAATGACGATCGTCCAGTTCGGGGAGTACCGGATCGCGCTCGCCCGGCCGCCGTTTTCGGACGGGCTGGAGATCACCGCGGTCCGGCCGATCGTCGAGACCGAGCTCGACGACTACGACTACGCCGACGACCTCCGCGAGCGACTGCTCGACCACCAGCGCGGCGTCCTGATCGCGGGCGCACCGGGCGCGGGGAAGTCGACGCTCGCGGGTGCGGTCGCGGGGTTCCTCGCCGATTCGGCGTTTTCGGTCAAGACGATGGAGAAGCCCCGCGATCTCCAGGTGGGCCCCGAAATCACGCAGTACACCGAACTCGACGGACAGATGGAGAACACCGCGGACTCGCTGTTGATGGTCCGGCCCGACTACACGATCTACGACGAGGTGCGGAAGACCGAGGACTTCTCGGTCTTTGCCGATATGCGGCTCGCTGGCGTCGGGATGATCGGCGTGGTCCACGCCACCCGGGCGATCGACGCGCTCGGGCGGCTGGTGGGCCGGGTCGAACTCGGGATGATCCCCCAGGTCGTCGACACCGTGGTGTACGTCGAGGCGGGCGAGATCGAGACGGTCTACGATGTCCGGACCGAGGTCAAGGTCCCCGAGGGGCTCACCGAGGAGGACCTCGCGCGGCCGGTGATCCAAGTCCGGGACTTCGAGACTCAGCGACCCGAATACGAGATCTACAGCTTCAACCGCCAGGTCGTCACCGTGCCCGTCGGCGACGCCGACGACGAGGACAGCGGCGTGGATCGGATCGCGAAACAGGAGATCGAGCGCGAGATCCGGTCGGTCGCGCACGGTAGCTGCGAGGTCGATCTCAAGAGCGCGAACACCGCAGTCGTCTACGTCGAGGAGGCCGACATCTCGACGGTGATCGGCAAGGGCGGCGGGCGGATCACCGACATCGAGAACCGCCTCGGGATCAGCATCGACGTGCGGACGTTCGACGAGCGCCCCGGTGGTCGGGGTGGGCGGTCGGGAAACGCGAGTAGCGGGGGTGGCGGTGGTGGCGGCAGTCGGACCGGGAGCGGTGGCGGATCGAGCGGCGCGGGCGAGATCGTCACGCCCGAGATCACCTCGCGGCACGTCGTGGTCCCGATGGACGGCTACGCGGGCGAAACCGTCGAGATCCAGGCCGACGGCGAGTACCTCTTCACCGCGACGGTCTCGCGGGGCGGCGAGGTCCAGGTCTCGCGCGGCAGCGCGATCGCGGAGGAGCTGGAGGACGCGATCGACCGCGGTCGCCAGGTCACCGTCGCGCCGTCGTAGACGATCACAGTCGACTGGATTTTCCAGGGCAGTTGCACGGTAAAGCGGCTGCGGTGACGGTGCGGGCCTGGCGTCTCGGCGAGCGCAGCGAGCCGAGGCTCAGGAGAGCGTTGCTCTCCTGGTGGATGAAGGGCGAGACTGCGAGCGACGCGAGCAGTCGAGGGCTTCGGCGGTGCTGTGCGGTGGCGGTTGCGGTCCTTGGTGGATCGAGGGCGATCGACTGAAAGGAGTGAGGGCTCGGGCGGCACTGTGCGGTTGCAGAGCGGGACGAGGAGGGCTAGCCGTTGTACCGCGAGCGAGCGCCGCAGGCGCGAGTGAGCGGGCCGAGGAACCCCCGGAGTTCTCGTGAGTAGCGCGGGACCTTCGGTCCCGCGGACCATGCGAACGGGGGCTCGGAAGAGCTTGCTCTTCCGGTGGGGGTGACGCAGGCTTTTGATCCACATTTTGCGAGGGAGCGAGCGTCGAGCGGGCCGAAGGCCCGCGAGAAGAAAGCGAGCGACCGTAGCAAAAGGTGGAGGCAGGGTCCGAAAAGTCCTTATGGGCGAGTGGACAACGATCAAATCGGACTAGGCCGGGCAGTTAGGCCCTGCTCGTCACCCGCGATACGGTCTTCAGCGGGGGCCGAACCCCGGGTGCGTCCGTGCCGACCGGCACGGGCCCCGCAAGCCAACGTGGAAGCCTCGTCCGTCGGGGGCGGCGGTCCGCGGCACCTCGTCCGCAGGGACGACTCGCCGCGGTTGACCGGCGGCAGTCCGCCAGGCGCGGAAGCGAGCAGCGGACCGCCGGACAGCCGTCGCTCGCCGGGTCGCGGGGTGGAGAAGGCGCGCGGGTCTCCCCGTGCCGGAACGCCGGGCAATCCCGGGAGTCCGACCTTCATCACCACCTTTTGCTACGCTCAGTCGCATCGCTGACGCTTGCTCCTGCTCACGGGTCGCTACGCTCCCCGTTCGCTTGTCCGGCGACGCTTCACTACGTTCGCGCCGCCCGCCGCTCGCAAAACTTGGTTCAAAAGCCTCCTCTTTCCCTCGTCTCGCGGCTTCGCCGCTCGACCATCCGAGACGCTTCGCGCCTCGCACCGGTCAGTCGTCGGCCCGCTCGCTCACTGCGTTCGCTCGCGGTGCGATCACCACATCACCCGCAACCGCTGCCGCACCGCCACCGCACAGCACCGCCGAAGCCCTCGACTGCTCGCGTCGCTCGCAGTCTCGCCCTTCATCCACCAGGAGAGCAACGCTCTCCTGAGCCTCGGCTCGCTGCGTTCTCGTGAACCGAAGGTGAGCGAGAGCTCGGAGTCGTTCGAAAGGCGCGAAGCGCCTTTCGTGATGACGAGAGAGCGAAGCTCTCTCGAACCACGCGCGAAGCGTGCTTCGGCGCTCGCCGAGACGCCAGGCCCGCCCCGCCAAACCAGACTACACCACGCCGAGCGCGCGAGCGTACCACGCCCCGCCGATCGGCACCGCGAGCGAGACGGCCGCGAGCACCCACCGGTGGTACGCGACGAGATCGGCCCGGGAAAGCTGGAAGACGATCGACTCATCGACCGTCACGGCCCAGACGATCGTGAGGCCCGCGATACAGATCCCGAAGACCAGGCCGACGCCGGCGGCGGTCGCTCCATCGGTGCGACCCGCACGCCCCGCGGCGAGGACGATGATCGAAACGGCGGCGAACAGGCCGGCGACGAGCGGCGTCGGCCCGGCCCCGGCGTCGTAGTAGACGCCGACCGCCCCCGTGTCGGCGACGAGATACGGGACGACGAGCGCGACGATCGCGGCGAGACAGCCGGCGATGCCCAGCAGGGGAGCGGACCGCGTACCGTCCATACTCCCGGTCCGAACGGCGGCGTCTTAATCGCCGTGTTCGACGCTCGCTGATCGCCGGCGAGCACAAAAGCCACGTGGCTCCGCTCCAAGGGACCCACATGGGACTCGGAACCACGGCCAAGAAGCTCCAGACGGTGACCGAGATGGCCGAGAAGCTCTATACGAAAGTCGACGAGCTCAGAAAGCAGGTCAACGACGTCAAGACCCACGTCGAGGCCACGAGCCAGCGCGTCGAGCGGATCGAGCGCGACCTCGACGAGCAGCGCGCGATCCTCGACGCGCTCGCCGAGGAGCAGGGGATCGACGTCGACGAGCGGGTCGCCGAGGCGACGATCAAGGAAGCCGAACCCGATCACGAACTCGCCGACGCCGATCCCGCAACCGAGGACGGAGCCGACGCGAGCGACGCTGAGACGGGCGACGTCGAGGTGAACGAAACCGGAACGGACGAAACCGAAACGGACCGGAGCGGGGCGGAGGGCACCGCCGAAGCCAACCAGTAAGTCAGCCCGATCGTCACCACGAAATCAGGCAGTCGCCTCAGCAGAGCCGCCCGTGTTCGACCTTCATACATTTGTCCTCGACGACCTGCCGCCCGGCGTCCTCGGCCCGGTCGGTTGCCGCCCGGTCGCGAATCCCGAGCTGAGTCCAGATGACGGGTGCATCGTCGCGATCGAGCGCCGCATCGACGATCCCGCTCACCTCGTCGCTCGGACGGAACACGTCGACGATGTCGATTGCCTCGTCGACGTCGGCGAGCGAATCGGCGGGCTCTTGGCCGAAGATCTCCTCGGCGTGGGGATTGACAGGGACGACCTCGTAGCCGTGTTCGCGGAGGTAGCGCGGGATCTCGTGGGCGTCCTTGCCCCGCGTGGACGAACACCCGACGACGGCCACCGTCTCTAGGTCCAGAATCTCACGGAGTTCGTCGTCGTCAGTCACTGGCATACCCGTTCGGAGGTGATCCGCGGACAAAAGCACACCGCCGCTTGCGGTGGTGGCTGTGGCCGGCTCAGACCGTGACCGCGAGCCGGCCGACGACGAACGCGGCGGCAGCGAGGAACATCGCGTAGCTCAGGTGCTCCTGGCCGGCGGTCGGGTCGGCGAAGCTCTCGACCGCAGCGTAGGCCATGGCGAGATCGGCGAGCGCGACCACGACGAGATACGGCCAGCCGAAGGTCTCCTGCACATAGGGGAGCGGGCTGGCGACCAGCGCGACCGCGAGCAAGCCGGCGGCGAGCCAGAGCGCGGTGCGCTCGCCGACGGCGATCGGAAGCGTGTTCAACCCCTCGCGGCGGTCGCCCGCGACGTCCTCGACGTCCTTCACGATCTCGCGGGCCACGGTCGAGAGGGCCGCCAGCGCGAACAGCACGACGACCGCGTCCGTGATTCGGCCGACCGCCGCCGCGCCGAACAGGAAGGTGCTCCCGCCGAGATAGCCGACGACGGCGTTGCCGACACCCGGCAGCCCCTTGAACAGCTCCGTGTACGCGACGAGCGCGAGAAGGTTCACGACGGCGATCGCGATCGCAAGTGAGGGTAGCGTGAGCGCGAACACGACCGCCCCGGCGAACAGGACGAGGCTGAACGCGAGCGCCTCGCGGGGCGTGACCGCGCCGCGGGGGATCGCCCGATCGGGCCGGTTGATCCGGTCGATCTCGCGGTCGAAGTAGTCGTTCATCGTGTTGCCGGCGGCCACGGCGAGCACGGTCGCGCCAACCGCCGCGGCCACCGCTCCCTGATTACCAAGTCTGCCGACGACGAACGCGCCGATGAACGTCAACGCACCCGCGGCGATCGCGTTGATCGGGCGCGTGAGTTCGAGCAAGCCACGGGCGCGCTCGCCGGTCATACCTGCGACTCCCGGGGGCTGGCGAATAAAGGGCGCGGAACGCGTCGATCGCGGGGTTTAACTGCGACTCGCCTGTACCGGTTTTCGAGGGCGCTTAGCTCAGTTTGGACAGAGTGTTTGGCTTCGGACCAAATTGTCGCGGGTTCAAATCCTGCAGCGCCCATTCGGTTTTCGAACGGTCCGCATTTGGCCGACGGCGTACGGATGCTTTTAAACGATCCTTCGACCACGCGTTTGATTTCATTCGATTATCGAACGCGATGCCTGCCGTCTTGCGGTTCACAACATCCGAAACGGTATCGGACCATATAATCAATCGGCGGTTGCGGTAGATTTATACCGAATGATCTACTCTCACACGCCTTCCACTAGGGCTGTACTTTCGCTTGCGGGAGTCGAGACGCTACCGAACGATTCCGTCGCCTCGCGATTTGTGCTCGAGACGGTCTTGTTTAGACGTGGGGCAAAAGCAGGTTCCGTTCACTGTAGCTACGAACCAATCACTCAGATAAACTATATATCGAGACTGTCGGAGTTCCGTCGAGACAGGCGAGTGCCACACTCGTACCGAAATCAGGGGCCGGCGAACATATAACGCTCCTGTGCCTCGATTGTAAGCTGCAACCGCTGTATCGCTCAAGTTTGCGTGCTCGATACCAGTCCCTAAATTGATACGAGATGAGTCGCGAGTCCCATCTTCAGTCTCAATAGGATCCTCGAGAAGAG
The DNA here is from genome assembly GCF_000334895.1 of Halococcus agarilyticus. NCBI lineage: Archaea > Methanobacteriati > Methanobacteriota > Halobacteria > Halobacteriales > Halococcaceae > Halococcus > Halococcus agarilyticus. The sequence goes on from NZ_BAFM01000018.1 coordinate 43,233, forward strand.
CCCAGATCGCGTATTTAGCGTGGACGTGGCCTCGTTCTGTATCGAGAATCGTTTGATCGGTCTCATCCATATCGAGGCTCCGTATGGCCTCAAGAATGTCTTCTCGTTGTGTCCGGAGCGCATCGTCACCCCGGAACGCTTTCAGCGTGTCGAGGTCACTTGCCCGAGGATGCGGAATCAGGAGCTGAATACGTCGTGGCGACGTACTGCACGCCAGCACGGATCCGGAAACAGGTGCGGACGATGGTCGTCGAGGAGGGTCGTGAGTTCGGCCTACATCTGAACGACGACCTCTATCCGCGCGTGGTCGAGGATATCTGGGCCGAAGACTGGCTGGAACTGATGGACCTCGACGTTTCGTTCACGCCCGCTGAGGTGTATCCACTGGTCGCCAAGCGCTGTATTACCGAACTCCGGAAGATGCAGACGAACGCCGACCTGAACGATACCGATCCCACCGAAATCTGGCAGCATCTCTCGTGATGGTCGCAGATCTCGATGCCTCTGCGTGACTAAGGCGATGGATCGTCACGTGAAGCCCTCTTCGCGGGCGTAAGCGACGAGGGCGTCTGGATGGAGAGGGTTGTCATCATCGGTCAGAACGTCGGTGACGCCGTCGAATGTTCCACTGCCAGCGACGTAAGCCGAGGCGGCCACAGTGTACTGCCCATCGGCTGCGAGCGGGCCGTCTCGTCTCGTGACTTCTTCGACGCCGTCGGTGGTCCAGTCGACGGTCAGGCCGTCGAGGTAAGCCCAGACGGGGTTGTCTGGGTATTCGTCGGGACGGATGGCGGAGTCTACCAGCGCCCGGAGTTGGGAGCCGTCGAGTTCGATGACTGCAATGGGTGCCTCGAAGGGATATAGTCCGCGTACTTCGCCAACGGTGATGTCGCCAGCCAGTGGTGGGCCATCGCGGACGCCACCGGAATCGATGACACCGATGTCGGCGTCGACCGCCCACCGGGTCGCGGCGGCGACGAATCTGGCAACCGTCGAGGTGCCGTCGTAACGGGTCTGCCGGTCCCGGGGAACGGGCGTCTCGACGTGGGTGACGACATCATCGAGGCCGGTACCTTCGCGGAGGTTGCGGACTCGGTCGCCGACCGGCGTGTCAGGAGCCCAGTCGGGAACGTGCCGGGAAGCTACTTCCAAGGTATCGAGATCGACGACGCTGACGAGTTGGCCATTGGCATCCGGACGGACGATGCAGGTGCCGTCCACGTGGTCGACGCGCTCGGAGTGGACGTGGCCGGCGCACACCACGTCGGCCGCGGTCTCCCGAGCAAGGGTTGTTGCCGTCTCGTCGCCGACGTGCGCGAGGAGGACTACGTAGTCGCAATCCCGTTTCAGGTGGTCGGTCACCTGTCGTGCCGCGTCCACGGGGTCGGTGGACCCAACGCCGTCCAGCCAGTCGCCGATAGCATCCGGTGTGGTAACGCCAGTGGTGCTGATACGCCCGTCGTTGCGTTCGATGGCGACTGACTGCGGGATGTCTACGTCGGGGAGCGTGACGTTCGCTGATACCCAGGGCTGGGGTGATTCCTTGATAATGGTCTGGAGAGCGTTGGTGCCGAAGTCGAAGTCGTGGTTGCCGAACGTCTCTGCGGCCGGTCCGACGGCCTCGAAGAACGGGAGTGCCTGACGGCCCTCGTGTTCGTTCGCGAGGGCACCGGGGGCGAGGACATCGCCGGACCCGACGACGACGGCGTCGGCGGGTGTCTGGAGGGCCGCCGCGAGCCTCGCGACACGCTCGGGGCGGTCGAAGGCGTTCTCGACATCGGAGTAGTGGAGGAGCGTTGGCACGCTATCACTTTGTCGTGACGCGGGATCTTGAACATTCGAGTTCAGACGAACACGACCCTCGGAATAGTTCGCCCGATCGAGTTCGTCGCACACTGCTTCACGAATCACGATTCGGAGTTCCTCGTTGGTTGTATCTACCGAGGGACAACCGTCAAGGTCCTCGGCAGTGACACAGGCCATCCCTCAGTCATTGAGACGCGTCACAATACGATAAACCATTGGCGCAGATCTCAATAGTGACTCGCTCTCAGTCCGCTAATCAGAGGCTAGATAGGTGGATTCACCAGGCATAGTCTCCTGTGAAATTTAGATGTCGATAGAAATTCGAGCCCAGTGATGTATGAGCACTCTACTCGCCTGACTTCTGCTGACGGAGGTAGCCGAAATGGATATTACTCGTGATTAGAGAGCCAGGACGAGTAACGACGAACAGGAGGTTTGAAGAGTCACCTCCGAGCGCGACGGACATCAGAGGGAACTCCAAGCTAAGGGTTCGGAGTCCTGGAGTTTCGTGCGTTGAGTGTGCGTTCGACACCCTGTTGGGCGGTACGAAGCGTCTCGACGAGGCTGGCGATGTCGGTCAGGACTGGATAGGTGACTGGGAGCGTCTCGTAAAGATACTGCGTGAACTCGTGATCGATGTGGTGAGTGCCCGGAATGTGCTGTTCTCGAAGGGTAGCTTGACGATCGGCGGCGAGCTGGCCGCATTCCTGTTGGCTCCATAACTTTTAAAACTAGAAGCTCAAAGTTTGACTGCTAATCAGTTCCTGATGGGTACCGTAGTCTGTGAGTACTTTTGTGAAGAAATATGTTTTAGTATTGTGGTATGTGAATTAATTAGTACAGATACAGCTATTTCTAAATTTGAGTGGGCGATAGAGGTTTGATTCGCGAAATCCGTTCAATATACAGAGACTCCACCAATCGATGCGAAACCGATGACTGTGGCTCTCTGACACACAATCATTCGCTTACAGGGTTAATCACTAGACCCAGCACCCGTTGCCTTCCGGTAACTAAATACGGGCAAATAATTTTGATTGGTTTGGTGCCTCCATGAACCCTCACTGCACTACACGCCGTCGAGTAACGCGCGTATAGTTGTTATCGTCTGTTCGGTTCGAATACATCGTTGAGTAACGAGCATCCGTTCTAGGCTAATTCTGACGTGACCGGACGAATTGGGCAGAAGTCTGCTGTTCAGCGGGAGAACGCGACCGTTCGTTGACGGCGATCGCTGGATCAGTGCCTGCTCAGGAGCGCTCACGACGGTGAGCGCTCCGAAGTTCTCGATGAACGCTAGTGCTGTAGCTGTGGAGTCTCACGAATCCGGTCCGATTACACCGGATTACGCGAGGTCAGCGTCGAACTGCTCGTGCTGCACCTCGTCGAGCAACAGGATGCGGTGAGCGTTCGGATCCAACGCATCGTTCAGCAGTGATTCGACCAAGCTCGGCGGTTCATAGCCGAGTCGCTCAGCGACAAGGAGTCCCGTCAGACATCGCCTGGGATGAGGACCTCTGGGAAACCATCGTGCGCCCCGTGAATATCGCCGCGATCGACGCCGAGACCGAACAACTCGATGCCGAGAAACGCAACCTCGACGACGAACTTCTGTTCATGTGATCTTCCTACCTTCGAATGTGAACGGCGATGAACCAACGCTCAAAGAAACCCGCGTTTGTGCTTGACAAACACCTTGGTCGTGACGGGCAACGCTTGCCACATTTTAGTCTGGGTCTGTCTCCATAGTATTCACCGGCAGCGTTGAGATAGGCAGCGGTTCCAGAACCACGTGAAGTAACGGAGACAGTTGTGGGCAGAATCGACGCTGTGGCCGGTGAAGGAGGCGGAGAACGCGTCGATCTTTTTGAGAAACCGCCGCGTCGTGAGGTAGTTTCTCAACGGCGCGACACCCAAATGGACAACCTCACACGTCACGGAATCGAGCACGGCAGACAGTACGAACTGTTCGCCGCGCTGGATCGCTGCAGTTTCGTCCAGCAGGATTGTCGACGGGACCTCGGCGAAGGACTGGCGGCTCGTTGCCGAGAGTCGGTCGCCGAACTTCTGTATTCAGTTCCAAACGGCGATGTGGGAGCGTTTGACACCGTTCCAGCCCATCACCTGTCGAGTCTTGCGGAGGCACTCGTTAACTTTGCGCTGTCTATTCATCTCGGTAATGAGTAATATACTGGCCAGATTTGTGTAAGGAGATATTCATTTAGTCAAAATGTTTGTCTCTGACAAACAACACATACGTATATTTTCATTAGTTCCGGATGGTGTACTTACTTGCTTACAGATGGTTGAATATTTTGGATAGTGAGTGGGATCGAGAAACAGTCAAAAGGGTATCGATACAACGAGCCACGATGGAATCTGAGAGTTGGGACTACTAACTGCTGAGAGCAGATCGTTTGTCATAGACAAACCACATAGAATCGGTACAGAACACCAGATTACTTGAGGGAGTGTATGAAAGGTAGAGTCGATGTCGGATCACGAAATCGTAGATATCGAGCACCACGTTGTTGCGAATCCCTGGAAACCGTGGGTATTCGTACACGTCGAAACCGCATCAGGCTATCAAGGTGTCGGTGAAGCGACGACGCCGCGAAAACCTGAAACAGTTACAACGGCCATCGACGAGGTCGCACACCGATACCTCGGAAACAGTCCGTTCGAAACCGAACGCTTCCGCTTGGAGATGTACCGGACCGAGGGTGGAATGATGCCCCACCGCATCAACATGGCCGCGATGAGTGCGCTGGACATGGCCTGTTGGGATTTGAAAGGAAAGATACTGGACCAACCCGTGTACAATCTGCTGGGCGGGTCGGTACAAGGCGACTCGTTACGAGCGTACGCGAACGGATGGTACACGGACGCCGGGGGGGAACCAGAAGGATTCGCGGAGGCGGCGACGGAGGTAGTCGAAGCCGGCTACGACGCGATGAAGTTCGACCCGTTTGGGGCCGCATGGCTCCGGATGGAGCGTCGAGAAATCGAAGATGCCATGGACATCGTCAAGGCGGTCCGCGAGGCAGTCGGTCCCGATGTCGACTTGCTCATCGAAGCGCACTATCGGTTCGCTCCAGGCACGGCAGTGGACATTGCTCGCCGACTCGAGGACTTCGACATCACATGGCTTGAACAACCAACGCCACCGGATAACGACGCCGCGCTAAAGCGAGTCGTCGAACACTCATCGGTTCCGGTCGCTGTCGATCGGTCACCGGAAAGCCGTGTGAATCAGGATCTCCTGTCTACCGGTGTCGACATCCTGCAACCGGACCTCATCTACGTTGGTGGCATCACCGAGGCGAAGAAGATAGCTGGCATGGCAGAGGCAGAACACCTCAGCTTGGCACCGCACAACGCCAATGGGCCAGTGTCAACAGCCGCGTGTGTGCATCTCGACGCGACTACATCGAATTTCATGATTCAGGAAGTGTTTGCTGACTTTGCGTACCAAGACTGGGCGGACGACCTGACAACGCGTGGCCCGGCCATCGCTGACGGTCGGCTCCAGCTTCCGGACGACCCTGGTCTTGGGATTGAACTTGACATGGATGTTGTTCGAGATAACACGTACGATCCGAGTACTGACGCCGAGGACAAGCTTGACCTCTTCGAGAAGGAGTGGGAGACTCGAAATTTGGGCGAGTGACATATCGGTAGCGGCAGCCCCGCTAAGAGGGGGAACGCGGCACGACTACCCACTACGGGGACTGGTCAGTCGTGGTCCTGGCACGTCCCCGTTAGCGCTATCCTTGCCCAGTCGTCCTCTCACCAGAGCAGATGGATTATACGGACCGATAGCTCTTGAGTCAAGCTACTCGGCCACGGCCTGGGCTTGCCCGATCGAGTAAAATGGTTGCGTATGGATTATATCGGCCGCTCGGCGAAACCGACTCGTCCGGTCGGCCGTAAGAGATGGCGGCGTTTCCGCTGAGTGGAGAGACGGCGCGGGCGAGGAGGCGATATGGGGGATCGCTAACGCAGGAAAAATTTAATATAGGAGTGAGGTCCTGTTCTGCATATCATGGGAGCGTTAGACATAGAGAACGTTGTCAAGGAGTTCAGTACAGGCGATATCCTCGCCGTTGAGGACCTAAACTTGAAGATCAAGGATGGAGAGTTCCTCGTTGTGGTCGGCCCAAGTGGCTGTGGGAAGAGCACGACACTGAACATGATTGCGGGGCTTGAGAAACCGACCAGTGGGAGTATCCGGTTGGAAGGAGCCGACATCACGAATCTGCCACCACAGGAGCGGGACAGTGCAATGGTATTCCAGAACTACGCACTGTACCCGCACATGAACGTCGAGAAGAATATTGGGTTCGGCCTCCGCATGTCAACGGACGTTTCGGGAGAGGAACTCGATAGACGGGTACGGGAGGCGGCCGAACTACTGCAGATTGAGGATCTGCTTGATCAGCGACCAGCCGAACTTTCCGGAGGGCAACAACAGCGCGTCGCGTTGGGTAGGGCGATCGTTCGCAAACCCGAGGTGTTTTTGATGGACGAACCACTCTCGAACCTTGACGCTAAGCTCCGTAGTGACATGCGGACCGAGATACAGCGTCTCCAGAATTCGCTCGGCATCACGACCGTTTATGTGACTCATGACCAAACGGAGGCGATGACGATGGGCGATCGGATCGCAATTATGAACGATGGACGACTTCAGCAGGTTGCAACCCCCGAGGAGGTATATCACAAGCCCACCAATCGGTTCGTTGCTGGCTTCATCGGCGAACCGTCGATGAACTTCTTTGATGTGACTATTTCAGAGGGCAATAGCCTGCAGTTTGAGGGCACCGACGTGTCCTACGACCTGTCGGTCGTGCCGGAGGATGTGCGGGACCACTCTGACGACCTCGTTTTAGGGATCCGGCCGAACCAATTAGAGCTGGACACAGGCGAGAACCCCGATTTCGAGGCCGAGGTACAGGTCGTTGAGCCGATGGGAGAATATAACCTGCTCCACGGCACATTCGGTGGGGAGTCGTACACGGTCAAGGTCGCCGGGGACCGGCGGCCGGCCGAAATGTCGGTCACCGGCTTTTCGATCCCGCAGGATCAGATCTATTTGTTCGATCGCGCATCCGGGGCTGCGATCCACCATCCGTCTGTTAGGGAGGTTCCGGCTTAGCTGTCGGCTATCTCGACGTTGTGGGGGTCTCTCGGGGATGAGTGTCCGCGTTCGCCGGCCACCTCGGTGTGCTCCATCTCTCCCCTGTTATTCTTCTAGAATCGACAAGATGAATACCAACATTTATATGATAGCATACAATTGGTGTTGGTTGATGGCACAAGACAACCCAGTCAGCCGTCGTAGAATCATCAGAGGTCTTGCCGTTGGTGGTGCAGCCAGCATCGCTGGGTGTACAGGCGGCGGAAACGGTTCCGGTGGCGACGGTAGTGGGAACGGCAGTTCCAATCAAGACAACAGTAGTGGGAACGGTAGTTCCAGCCAAGGCAACAGTAGCGGGAACAGCAGTTCCGGCCAAGGAGTCGAGTTCACCGCGTGGTCATTCGGACCGAACTTCCCGGTGATGCAGGAAGCAGCGAAAGCTTGGACGGAAGATGTGCCGCACTCGGTCCAGCCAAATGAGATCGACGGTGGTGTCAAACCCTGGACATCAGCACTACAGGTCCAGTCCGGGCTCCCCGGATACGGCCTGATCCAGTATCCGGCGTACCGCTCGGCCGCCACCAACGGTGGGCTTGAGAACCTAAATGATATTATCTATCCAAATATGGATCAGCTCATTGACTCAGCCATCAGCGCAACCCACGTCGGTGGGAACTTCTTCGCTTTCCCGCATAGTATCAACCCAGTGACGCTGATCTACAACAAGAGCATGTTTGAGGACGCCGGACTCCCAGGGAACCCGCAAGATGTGATGGACCAAATTCAGGTTTACGATGACCTCATCCAAGCTGGCGAACAAATGAAGAGCGAACTTGATGCTAATCTTCTCGTACACGGGGCTAGCAATATCAGACCGCCGAACGCGCTGTTCACCCAGCTCAACGGGGGCTTCTACAATAAAGAGGGGGAGTTCCAGTTTGATCAGGAGCCCAATCTCAAGGCGATGGAGATATGCAAGTCACTACAACCGTATGGTGCGAATTTAGATCTGTTTGGGAACACCATCTGGAAGGAGTTCAAAAACGAGAACATCGCCTCGTTCCTTGTTCCAGGGTGGTACATCAACTTCATCCAAGAGGATCTTGGTGACATGTCCGGACAGTTCCGGATGATCCAGCTCCCAGCGACGACAGAGGGTGGACCACGGGGTGCGACAGCAGGTGGCGCTCCAGAGACGATCCCGATAGCGAAGGATAGCAGTGTCAAGGAGGCGGCCAGACAGTTCGGCGAGTACCGGACGTTCACCAAGGAGTCATACAACCGGAAGCTAAGCAGCTATATTTTCCCGGCCAATACTGTCGATAACGCAGAGGTACTGAATCAAGAAGTGGAGTTCTTCGGTGGCCAGACTATTTTCAGTATGATTCAGAAAACGCTGGAGGTGAGTCCACCGCAGGACTCGGCACCAAGCCAGGAAATCGACCTGATGTATCAAGAGGCCTACCGAAAGATCATGGCAGAGGATGCTCCTATTCAGAAAACGATGACAAACACCAACAAGCAGATGCTTGAGGCTCTCGATGACTCGGAGAAGTCTCGGATGACCGTCGAGGAGGTTCGGAATCAGGCGTAGATAGGGCGCGTTTGGAGTTTGACGCACCCAGTTCGAACCACTAGTCTCACACGACGAGCCACCACCCGCATCTCCCGTGCCAGCTGCCGCCGCTGTGAGACGACAATACACATCAAAGCTTAATACGGTGGTCGTCGTTGCTTATCATGGTCTATGGCGACACAAACAGGTGAACAAGGGTCTACCCGAACAGACATCGGGTTGCTCAACCGGGCAAAACGATTGTTCCGATACAACGAGACGTTCAGCGCGTACTGGCTGCTGTTGCCGTTTCTTGTGATGGCACTTATATTTAAAGGATGGCCGACGCTCTGGGCTCCGTGGATGGCAACACAGGAGTACTCGCTGGTGGGAACAGAATTCATCGGGCTCGACAATTACATGGCCCTCTTTCAGCGGGACGTCTTCCTCCAATCACTAACGGTCACAGGAATAATCACGGCGATTCGGGTCCCAATTGCAGTCGGGACAGGACTCGTGGCCGCGCTTGTAGTGAATTCAGTGTTCATCAAGCATCGGTCGGTCTGGCGAACGCTATTCATCGCGCCCATCGTAATCGCTCCGGTCATCATCGCGATCCTAGGGCGGATGTTCCTCGAACCACAGGGCATCGTGGACCTGGCCACGAACGCCCTCTTCGGCATTCAGATCTCGTGGCTCAACAGCCCGCTGCCAGCCCAAGTCTCCGTTGCTCTTGTAGGGGCGTACGTCGATATCGCGGTGAGCTTCATCTTCTTTCTCGCGGGGCTGGTCGGGATCGACTACGATCTCTACCGTGCAGCCAGGGTGGATGGCGCAAACCGGCTACAGCAGTTCCGGCACGTCACGGTTCCTCAACTGCGACCCATCATCGCACTTGTACTCATCTTTGTAACTCAACGTGCGCTCAAGATGTTCGAGGGGCCTCAGGTGCTGACCAACGGGGGACAGCCAGGTGGCGCGACACGTACGCTGGTCGTACTCCTCTACCAGCAGGCGTTCGTTGAACTCAATCTCGGCTTTGCGGCAGCCATTGGGGTCGCGCTCACGGTCATCATCGGAACAATCGTCGTCATCGAATACACCTTCATTTCGGACTAATGGCAATAGAAAACCCACTCACGAGCGACGAAAGCGACACGGAAGAACAGGCGTACAGTACGACATCCGAGCACATCGAGCGCCTCGCCAAGTACTCAACGAAGACGACTATCGCGTTCATCGCGGTCCTCACAGGCTTTCCCCTCTACTACCTGCTCATTGCGTCGACGTACCCACAGGGCGGGCTAGGGACGTTCCCACCCCAGCTGCTTCCTAGCGGGCATGCCATCGAAAACTATACCTTCCTCCTGACAGAAACTATATTCCCAGGGACGCTGTTGAACTCGGTTATCTACGCCGGAGGCACCACACTGGGAATGCTCATCATCTCAGCACCAGCTGGGTACGCGCTCGCGAAGATAGACTTCAGAGGGTCAACGACGATGCTGATCATCGTCCTAGTGATGATGGCTATCCCGTTCCAACTCATGTCGATCCCCTTATTCGAGATGGCCGTCAACTGGGGACTAATCAACACCTACTTCGGTGCCATCATCACTTCGGTCACCATCCCACTCGCGGTGTTCTTCGTTAAGCAAAACGCCGAACAGGTGCTACACGACGACTTACTTGACTCGGCTCGGGTCAACGGAGCGTCCGAGTTTCAGGTGTTCAAGAATATTGTGCTGCCGCTGCTCTGGCCTGCTCTGATCGCCATTTCGATGTACATCTTCATCACCCGGATGCAGTCATACTACTGGCCGCTGATCATCCTGCGGAACGAGGATGTCATGGTCGCCCAGGTATGGATCTCCATCTGGGAGGGCGGCATCGAGACGCCGACACCCTTCCACCGCATACTGCCGGCATCGGTTATTATCGTGTTACCGCTCCTCATCACGTTTCTGCTTGGGCAGAAGTACTTCGTCAAAGGTCTGACCGGAGGCTCGATAAAGGGGTAGTCTCCACCGACTGGCCCGCAGTTTTGTCTCGCTTATCGCCCTGAGACAACGAGAACACGAACGTTCGACAGACTCAATAGGTTGCCTGTTCTTCGCCGTGCTAATGCGCTCTGGCCTCTACGAAGCGACGAACCCACTCTACTATATCGTCATCGTCTCGACGTTGGTATGGGTCTGTGCACTCGCGGCCGTGCCACTGGTGAACGCCGCGGGTCTCGTCGCCGAGTACTATCTCGTTGTCCTCGCCAACTGGGCGGTGCTGCCGGTGGCGATGGCGTTTGACATCGGCATCGTTCGTCAGCGGTTCGGCTTCTCCGCGCCAGTGTCCATCCTGTTCATCGTCTTCTCGGCGATTCCGGTCGTCGCGGTGTTCGGCGGCGGCGGGTACGTCCTTTATCGTGCTCGGGTGGTCGCGCCGTCCGAGTAGCGTGTCGGCGCAACATATAATACTCAGTGCCGAGCGAGTTGAGATGTGTCCGACCCAGAGCGACCGAACGTAGTCTTCGCATTCAGCGACCAACATCGGGGTATGGATATGGGGTGTGCCGGCAACGATGACGTGGAGACGCCCGCGATGGATCGGCTCGCGGCGTCGGGAACGCGGTTGACGAACGCTTACAGTAATCATCCGATATGCGGGCCAAGTCGCGCCAGCCTCATCAGTGGCCAGTATCCCACGACCAACGGCGTCATCACGAACGAGTTCTCTCTACCAACGGAGGCCCCGTCTATCGCCGAGGCTTTCCGCGAGGCGGGTTACCGGACCGGCTACGTCGGCAAATGGCATATTGACGGCGTTCCGCGGGATAAATGGACGCCGCCAGGACCGCGCCGACAGGGATTCGACGATTTCTGGGCGGTTCACAACTGTGTCCACGACTACTTCAACCCGCAATACTATCGTGACTCACCGGAGCTCATCCGTGAGGAGGGGTATGAACCCACGGTCCAAACGGACCTGGCTATCGAGTTTATCGAACAGGACGACGACCGTCCGTTCTGTCTGTTCGTCTCATGGGGGCCGCCACACGACCCATATCGACTCGTTCCTGAAGCGTTTCGGGAGCGCTACGACGCTGCGGAGTTAACCCTACGACCGAACGTCGAACCGATACTTCCGGGCCACTCGCTGAATCTCACAACAGGGAACACGGACGCGCCACCGATCCGCGAGTGGGGCGAACGCGTCTCGCCGGATGCCTACACGGCTGGTGACCGGTACGACTACGACGATCCGCGGGAATGTTATGCAGACTACTACGCCGCTATTACTGCTATCGACTATGAGCTTGGCCGCCTTCTTGATGCGCTCGACGCGAATGGATCCGCTAAGGAGACGATACTTGCCTACTCTTCGGACCACGGCGACCTGCTGTACTCCCACGGTAACAACCAGAAGGGCACACCGCACGAGGAGGCTGCAAACATCCCACTCCTGATTCGGTGGCCCGGGCGGATTCCGGCCGGTGTCGAGAACGACGCGCTCTTTGGTATCGTTGACGTCGCACCGACACTCCTCACTCTCGCGAACATCCCTGTGCCCGAAGCGATGGATGGCCGCGACCGCTCGGCGCAGGTTCGAGAGCCGACCCATGACGGTCCTCGAGAACTGTTCCTGTACGGCCAGAACTGGCGGGCCGTACGAACCAAGCGGTACATGTACGCCTGCGTCCCGACAGATCTGGAAGAATTCGCTCATCTTCCGGAGGGTCACGCGCTTTTGTTCGATAACGAGACGGACCCATACCAGCAGCGGAACCTCGTCTACGACCCGGAATACGAAGACGTTCGGTCGCGACTCCGAGAAACGCTCGATGTACAGCTTGACGCGACGGATGATCCACACTACCACCTCGAAGCGATGGTCGAACACCTCAACCGCGAAGATGACTGGGCACGACGGCAACGTTACATCGCTGGAGACATAGAAGAATAAGGCGAACTGAGTCGATTCGTCACGGATCAGCTGTCGAGTATCTCGGCTGAATTGTCTCGCGGGTGGTACCCTAGCCCCCGGAGCGCCTCAATGAGCGTGTGATACCGGTCATCGTTGCGTGAGACGAGATTCACCGTCAGCGGATTCTGGTTGAGGTCGACGGTGACAGCTAGCCGAATCGCTTGGCGGTAGTCGCGCGGGCTGAGGTACATTGCCCGTGCTTGTCGTGCACGCTTAGGCTCGTCGTCTTGATGGTCTCTGAGGGTCGCTTCTGTCTGGAGGTAGCCGATGCGGAGATTGATAACTTCGAGTCCGTAGCGGTCAGCGTAGAGGCTTCCCAACCCTTCACCGGCCAGTTTGCTCACTCCATAGTATGAGGAGGGCCGGAACGAGTCGTCCGTCGAAACGGATCGTGCGTCCGTTATCGTCCCGCTGGGTTCGTCCGGTGCAGGCATATTGTACATGTGGGTGATGTGGTTGCTGCTGCCGAATATTACCCGTTCGATGCCGGCCTCTCGGGCGGCATCGAAGACGTTGTACGTTCCATCGATATTGATTCGGTTGACGCTCTCCCACGGTGCCGTCGCCGACCCATTTGCCGCCATGTGGACGACGGAGTCGTAGCCGGTGAATGCGTCCACGAGGCAGTCTTTGTCTTCGAGTTCGATAACGGTGCTCTCTATGTCATCGTGGTCTCTGTGCGTGAGTGCGGTAACGTTGTGCTCAGAGAGTGCCGGAAGTGTCTCGCGGCCAATTTTTCCGGCAGCTCCGGTTACTGCGATACGAGCCATGATACTTCTTCGCGCAGGACTGCACTTAGTCATTGTCGTATCCCGCTTCGTCTCCCACGTCAGAGTCCTATCACAGAAAGTTTCAAGTATAATCATCACGCACTGGCATTTGGTGGACTAATGACAGAGACAACCCTACACGGAGTATGTCCGATAGTCGATACACCATTCACCGAGTCAGGAGATGTCGACTACGGGGGGCTCGAGTTTCTCTCGGAAACGCTGATCGACGGTGGGTGTCACGCGCTCGCGCTGTTCGGGTACGCGAGCGAGTTCTACAAACTCAATGAAGAGGAGCGCGAGCGGATGACGAGAATCGTCGTCGACGCCTGCGACCGCGGCGGTATCCCGTCTATCGTCTCGGTCACCGCACAGTCTACAGATGTTGCAATCGACCAAGCACAGTTTATCGAGAAAAGCGGTGCCGACGCGCTGATGATCCTTCCGCCACACGTTCGTGGTCCACCCGAGAGCGGTGTCTTCGACCACCTCGAAGCGATCGCCGAGTCGGTGTCGCTCCCAGTGATGGTCCAGTACGCGCCAGGGTCGACCGGTATGACCCACTCACCACGGTTCTTCGCCAACCTGTACGACGAGGTCGAAAACATCGACTACTTCAAAATTGAGTGTGACCCGCCCGGAAAGTTCGTCTCGAGGCTTCACGAACTGACAGATGGTGGCGCAAACGTCCTCGTCGGCAGGGCTGGTTACGAGATGATCGAGGGCTACGACCGCGGTGCCGTTGGAGTCATGCCCGCCTCAGCGATGTACGACATCTACCTCCGCATCCACACCTACTATCAACAGGGAGACCGACAGCGGGCGGTCGACCTCCACAGCGAACTCGTCGCCTTACTCAACCAACTCACGAAGGTGGGAATCCAGTTCGAGAAACGGATTCTGGCCGATCGAGGACTCGTCGACTCAGCGTACTGTCGCGCGCCCGAAACCACGTTCGACGAGACGTACGACGACATCTATGAAGAGTACTACGAGAAGTATGTCGAACCGAACATCGACGCCAAACAGACCGCCGAAGCGACCGACTGACCGAGGCACCAAGACCGACAATAGTTACTGAATTTACTCGAATTTCGTCGGTTGCGGGCTCACCACGCAGACGGGACTAGTAATCGCGAACTCGGCGGCGATTACGGTAAGCACCCTGACTGGCGTGCTGACATCCACCCCTTCTTTGAGTGGGCCGACGCGAAATCCGCATCGTTCGTCTCGGAGAACTACGCCAACTGGTAGTCGGCGGGCTGTCGAATTCCTCAACCGTCGTCTCCACCGACTGTTCTCTCGTCACTACACTTATACTCCCCTGCGCCAACGTACGGACTGATGAAGTACCAGCCAAGCGTCGAGCTACCGAGACGTATCGAAGGGAATCGTTCGCGAACAGTTCATCCGCCGACGTGACCGAGCACGGAGTAGGCGGACGTCTGCTGCGCGTTCCGGCAGTCATCGGTGGGACCGGGACGACCATCTCTGGCCGGGTCCTGCTCGCCTCGCTCCTGCCAGCCATCCGCGAGTTGCTGTCGATGAGTTCGGCGGCCGTCGGCCTCTCGCTCACGGGGTTCGCTATCGTCGTCGCGTTCGCGCACTTCCCTGCGGGTCGCCTCGCGGACGCGCTCGGCCACCAACTCGTCCTCGTGAGCGGTCTCGACGGATTGGCTGTCGGGGCGACCCTCTTCGCAACCACGATCGGTAGCGGTCAGTTCGTGGCCACGCTCCTCGTCTACGGGCTCGGGATGGGACTGTACATGCCCGGCGCGGTCATCGCTCTTTCCGAACGCTGTCCCGACCGACGCGGCGTAGTGCTCGGCCTGAACTCCGGCTCGGCGCAACTCGGCGGTATCGCCGCCTCACTACTCGCTGTCGCCGTCCTCTCCCACACCGCCTGGCAAGACGCGTTCGTCCCGGTCCTTGGGCTCGTTGTCGTCCTCACGGCCGTTCTTCACCTCACTCGCTGCGGATCATACATGGCCAGCACCGTCTCGTTGGACGCGCGAGCGACGGTCACTCGCTTATTTTCGAACCAGAGCCGCCGTCGTGCGGTTCTCGCGGCCGGGTTGCTGATGATCGCCATGGAGGGCGCGACAGTATTCCTCCCGACGTTCCTGCACGTCGCCAAGTCGCTCCCGACGGCAGCGGCGAACGACACGTTTGCGCTCTTCCTCGTCGTCGGATTACTCGTCAACCCCATCGCTGGGCGACTGGCGGACCGGTATCGCCCACGACTGACGGCGGCAGTCGCCGTGGTGGTGGCGGTCGGCGGCGTTCTGTTACTCGTCGTCGCCGGATCACAACCGGTTCTCGTCGCCGGTCTCGTGTTGCTCGGCGTCGGCATCGCGAGGTTCTGGCCTCCGTTCAACGCCCACCTCATGGCCGTTCTCTCGGACGACGACCGAGGGAGCCAGTATGGGGCCGCACGGATGTGCTGGATAGTCATCGGTAGTGCCGGGCCCGCTATCGTCGGAACGATAGGCGGCGCGGTCGACTACGCGACCGCCTTTGCCGCGCTCGGTGTCGCCCTCTGTCTGACCTGTGTGGTACTCGTCGATAGCTGACCTCACTCGGCGAGAGACCGAACGAGACCGGACGTTAGCGCTCCACGAGCGCGGAGTCGTCGGTGTACTCGGCCAATGCGTCGGTGTCGACGGTGACACCCAGTCCGGGTCCGTCCGGAAGTACCGCTTGTCCGCTCTCGACGGTAACGTCGTCGAGGAAGTCCTGTGAAGCGTCGTACCAGCGCTGCTGGTGCTCCTGAATCATGGCGTTGTCGACGGCGGCCGAGAGGTGCCACGTGGCGACCATTCCGAGTCCGAACGACCCGCCGAGGTGCGGCGCGATCGGTACGCCGGCGCGATCGGCAAGGTCGGCAACCCGGCGACCTCCGGTGAGACCCGTCCGCGGCACGTCCGGTTGCGCAACGGACATCGCACCCGCCGAGAGCCAGTCCTCGAACTGCTCCGCGGTCCGGAACGGCTCGCCGACGGCGACAGGGACGTCCACCGCCTTCGCCAGTCTTGCGTGGGCGTCGCGTTCGGTCGCGCCCAGCGGGGCCTCCATCCACGCGGCGTCGACCTCGGCCAGCAGGTCTCCCATGCGCGTCGCGCTCGGAAGGTCGTACGCCCAGAAGAGGTCGGTGAAAAGCTCCGGATTCGGCCCGACGGCCTCGCGGATGGTCTCGACCGCCTCCCGTTCGGTCACGGGATCGTGACGGAGGTACAGTTTGACACCCTCGAACCCCTCGTCGATGGCGGCTTCGGCGGCGCTCACTCGTTCGTCGAGGCTATCGGCTCGCAACCCGGAGAGGTACGCCGGCAGGCGCTCTCGGCGTCGCCCGCCGAGTAACTCCGCGACCGAGGCCCCGTAGCGCTTCCCGGCGAGGTCCCAGAGGGCGACGTCGAGTGCGGCGACAGCGTCGGCGTAATAGCCATACGAGTGACCGCGGACGGACATCGCGTCGACCATCGCGTCGTGACAGGCGACCGGTTCGAGGCTGTCTCTGGTCAGTAGGAACGGACCGAGCAGCCTGTCGATGACGCTCTGGACGGCCTCGGGCCCGGCGGGGGCCTGTGCCTCGCCCCACGCGACTTCTCCGTCTGTTGTCTCAATGCGGACAAACAGTGCTTCGAGACCCGTCGGGTAGAACCGCCCGAAGTTGTCGAGGTCGTAGGGTCGGTCCGGGAGGCCCTCGTCATCGAGGTCGAGGTGTCCCTGGTCTGTGTGTCTGACGACAAACGTCTCCACTGACTGCAGCGGCATACGACAGACAACATCACCGGCTACCAAATAACTCCCGATGTCGGTCAACGGTCAGGCTGCATAGCAAGTAGTACGTTGACCAGATGAGTTCATGCTGCGGGGCCACGTCGTCGACGGCGTTGTAACAGCCTTCCCGAAGTTGGCCGCGGCGCGATCCTTCGCTGGCGAGGTACCGTTTGACGAGCGACGAGCGGACGGTCCGGCCGTACTTCCGAAGTGCCTCAGCCCGCGGCGACTCATCAGCGAGGCGAACCAGTCCATACGCGGTGAGCGCCGCCGCGCTGGTGTCGCGGTACGTCTCCGGCGCGGCGTCGCCGAGTTCGGCAAAAGGGACGTCATCGGGTGGCGTATGCTGACGATAGTACGTTATGTGGCGTTCTAGCGTGTCGAGATACTCGGTCTCCCCGGTCGCGTTGTACGCGTCGGCGAGACCGGCGATGCTCCAGCCTAGTCCCCGACTCCAGCACGTATCCGGCGCGCGTGTCAGTTGGTTGTAGTGCTTCTGGACGTCGCCCGTCTCGGTATTGTAGGCGACTTTGTGCCAGACGCTTCCGTCCGCTCTGACGAACCAGCGGCGGTGCGTCGCCGCGTGCCGCTCCGCGAGACGTCGGTACCGCTCGTCACCGGTTTCGCGCGCCGCCCGCCACAGAACGCCGCCGGCGGTGTACACCGCGTCAACGGCGGCGATTCCCTCCGTGTTCACTCGGACGTGATGTTCGAGTCCCCGCGTTCCGAATGATCCGACGGGGATGATACTGGCGGTTTCGTCAAAGAGCGCCCGACTGTCCTCCGCCCCGTGCTGGCCGAACGCTGACAGCGAGGGCTCGTCCGTGATGTCCGCGGCACGATAACCGGCGTATCGGTAGTTCATTCCGGAGAACAACGAGTTCTGGAGGGCGTCCCATCCCGCTTGTTCGGTGTATGCTCTTGCCGCTCGCTGGAGCGTAACTGTGTCCGTAGCGTCGGTGACGGCCGACGCGAGCCACAGGAGGCCAATCCAGTGCCCAGCACACCAGTTACCGTCGGCGGTCGTCTCCCATGTCCCCGTTTTCGAGTCAGCGTACAGAGGGAACCGGCTGTCGACCTGTTCGAGCGTTCCTTCAACCCGAGCGCCGAGCACGTCGATCGCGTCCGATGTATTCATTTTCGTCTCCAGTGTGACGCCGCTGGTGAGAGACGTCGACATTTTGTCCCTTGTCACCGCCGCACATTAATGTATGTGTTCGTGGCTCGGACTCAGCCGGTGGTATTTCCCCCATAGTTTGGTCATCGCAAACGTTTATACAGGTTCGCCACAGATGATATGCCATGAGCAAGCAAACAAAAGGGAACGAAGCGGGGAAACGGCAGGTGGCGTCGGTCGCCAACGCCTGTGATATCATCGATTTACTCTACGAACAGGACGGGGCCAGGGTCAGCGAAATCGCTGAGGCACTAGGACTGAATAAAGGGACGGTTCACACTCAGCTATCGACGCTCAAGGAACGGGGATACGTCCACATGCGAGGAAAAGTCTACCACCCGAGTATGCGGTTTCTCGAAATCGGCGAGGGCGTCAAGACCCAGATAGAGGTTTTCAAGGCCGCCCGCGACGAACTCCACCAACTGGCCGAACAGACTGACGAATACGCCCACCTGATGATCGAACAGAACGGGTGGGGATACATCATCCATAAAGAGAAAGGCGACAAGGCGGCCACGACGACATCGCGGGCGGGCAAGAAACTACACCTCCATTACACCTCCACCGGCAAGGCGATTCTCGCGCATCTTCCTGACGAACGAGTTCGAGAGATCATCGACCTCCGGGGACTCCCGGAACGGACAGAAAAGACCATCACGGACTACGAGAGCCTCCAGTCGGAACTAGCCGAGATACGAAAAACAGGCGTCTCCTACGACCGCGGCGAACAGATCAACGGTGCTCGGTGCGTCGGCGCACCGGTCCTAGAACCAGATGGGACGGTTCTCGGGGGAATCAGCGTCTCGGGACCGGTTAGTCGGATGAGCGGGGACTTCTACCAAGAGGAGTTACCAGATCTCGTCTCCAGTACGGCTAACATTATTGAGCTGAACATTGAGGTCGATCGGCTCGACAGTTGACTATCTGCAGATTGGTTTGGCTAACACAAACAAATTACGGAATGGCATAGATTCTTATATTCTACTCGACTTGTGTAGCATGGCCCGCACAATGAATACACCAACTCGTTACAACAACCACAGAAGTCAGTTAGCGGAGTGTCCGATGTGGCACCCGATGGAAGACTGCCTCTACTGGACCGACATTGACGAACAACGACTGCTTCGATTCCCCGGAAAGGATGGTGGGGTCGAAGTCGTCTGCCAAGATTGCCTCATCGGTGGCTTTACCCTCCAGTCCGACGGCTCACTGTTACTGTTCATGAACCACGGTACAGTGGGTAGATACGCCGACGGAGAGTTGCAGCGGGGCGTCTTCAGTCTTACCGGGATTTCGGGGCGATTCAACGACGTAGTTGCGGACCCGAATGGTCGGGTTTTCTGCGGTACGATGTCTGATGCTGACGAACCCGGACAGTTGTATCGACTGGACAGAGACGGCACGTTCGAGCAACTGCTCAGTCGAGTCCACGTTCCGAACGGGATGGGGTTCTCACCCGACTACGAACAACTTTATGTTACAGAGACAAACAATCATCTGATACACGCATTTGACTATGACGTGGAATCCGGTTCGATTACCGATCGTGATACGTTCGCCGATTTCAGGGATAGCGAAGGCAAGCCCGATGGATTGACCGTTGATGCGAAGGGCCGGGTTTGGTCGGCGCAGTGGGGTAGCGGCGACGTGGCCTGCTTTACCGAATCAGGGAAACTCGAAACCCGACTCTCTCTGCCGGTGATCAACGTGACGAGCGTCACATTCGGTGGACAGGAGCTGAATCAACTATTCATCAGCACGGCACGTAGTAACTCAAAACCCGATCACGAAGGCGGACATATCTTTTCAGTTGAGACTGTAGAATCTGGACAAACCGACCATTTTTCGAATGTCACTACACAATCATCGGGAATATTTTGATGTTTGGCTTTGTCTGGTCAACGTTCAGCAATTCCCCAACCAGACGGTGGTCATCGATCATCTGACTTGATTGTTGGATATTCTAGTAGTAAACGAACTCGGCGAGCCAGTACACAGCGTTGGCAAGCCCGTCGTTCCAAATATTGGGAAGCGGCTGATCCGCATTTTGAGTGTCTGGGTTCTTTTTGATACTATCGCGGTAAATATAATCAATCTGACTGCTCAGATCCGTATGTGAGAGCGGTCAAGCACCCGAACCCGTCGACCAATAACTCTGCCGCAAACCTGTCGTGGACGCACCCACTGCACGCGTGCTCGAACAGTTCGATCGACTGAACGACTGGCAGCGCGAGTACGGCGCGGACGCCATCGATACCTACTGCATCTCGATGGCCGAGAAGTCAAGCCACATGCTCGAAATCCTTTTCCTCGCGGATCAGGCGGGCGCGGTCTCCCTCCCCGAATACTGTGGACTCGATGTCGTGCCGCTGCTCGAAACCGAGGCCGCGCTCGACGGCGCGCGAGATCATGGGTACCCTCTTCGACAACGAGGCGTACGGTCAGGCGCTCGCCGCCCGTGGGGTCGTCCAGAAGGTGATGCTCGGGTACTCGGACTCGAACAAGGAAGATGGCTTCTTCCCTACGAACTGGGATCTCCACCGTAACTAGTGATAGTTAGATGACATCGTGGACGATTACGATGTCATCCTTCGACTGTTCCACGGCCGCGATGGCCCGATCTCGCGGGGTGGGCGTCCGATGAACGAGGTACTGCTCGCGCTCTCGAACGAACCCGTCAAGCGTTAGGCCATGTTCACCGAACAGGGCGAGACGATCACCAAGAAATACGCCAATCCGCGGATCACCGAGCGCAACCTCGAACAGATGCTGAATGTCCAGATCCGCGCACGAGCGTGGGTGCCCGACCAGCCCGCAGACGACGTGCCCGCGGAGTGGTTCGACGCCGCGACCACCGCCGAATGCCAAGTCGTCGCGCTCAGCGACAGTATCGTATCAATCGTAGATAATTTATGCTGGGATAGATACCGCCCGAAAATTTCTTATGACATACCATGCACTCTCTTAGAAGGGATATGAGCGAAAGAGTAACGATTAAAGTACATAAGAGCACTTGGGAGAAACTCAATTCCCGTAAGCAGCCAGGAGACAGTTTTGATGACGTCATAAACACTATGTTAAAAAGTTCTGATAAATGATCGTTTTCGCCGTTGTGTAGCCATCATCACAATCTCATGAAGTCATATTGCTCTGTCTACCTGTTACACCTTGTCTACCGAAGATTTATACTAACGCTACTCAGTAGTAACAGTTCGATGAGCGATCAGACCAATCGAACGGAGTCCGACCAGCGCACCGATCTAAACACTACACGGCGAGACGTCCTCGCTGGCATTGGTGGGGCAGCTGGAGCTAGCGCGCTTGGCCTTTCACTGGGCACTGCTCCTGTCCAGGCTGTTACTGATGGTTATGGTACCAGAATCGCCACCTGTGAGGCGGATTCCCAGGTAGCGTACACGCAAGGTCCGCACGCGGAGTACGCCGCGTCCGCGAATACGACGTATCAGGTCTTCCAGGGGAAAGATGACGACCCATACGCCATCGCGTACGACCACGACGCGAACACCTTCTCGGACGAGGTACGGATCGGAACGAATCCATTGCCGAACGGCGACAACCACGGTCCACCGACGGTGACGGTAGACGCCGACGGCATTCTCCACGTGTTCTACGGGTGCCACACGGACCCGCTGCAGTACGCACGCACGGCGAACGCCCACGACATCTCGAACTGGGAAAACTTCGAGCTAACCAGCATGCCCGACGCGACGTACACATCCATCTGCTCTCATGGCACCACCATCTACGGATTCTACCGCGGATACGACCACGAGCGCGGGGTCCTGGTGCAGTCCACCGACGGTGGCGACAGCTGGAAGAGCCACACCGTCGTCGATAATCGACCCGGTCCGGGGAGTGACGACGACGTCTACGCGCAGGACGTCGACTTCTACAATAGGCGAATTTACTTCACGTGGGTTACGGCGTATGGCGGCGGTCACGGGACGGAGCGCCAGATGCCCCGGATGGCCTACTTCGATCCCGAAACGGAGGGCGTGTTTTCCTACGACGGGACGGACCTCGGATCGACCGTCGACTGGGACCAGCGCCATCAGTGCGACGTCTACGACCACCGCGAGAGCGACGAAAACACGAACGAACGGGTCGTCACCGCACGCCACGGGTTCAACCCCGCAACCGACGAAGCCTACGTCACGTTCCCGATCACGCGAGAAGACAACCGGAGCTCTGTGCAGGACTTTATGATCAGCATCTACGACGGGATATCCGACGGCAGCGGGAGCTGGTCCACGCAACAGATCGCCGGCCTCTCTACAGAAGTCATCTCAAACTACGTCGCCCCCCGAGTGAACAGCGACGACAACGTCGAATGCGTCCTCAACGCCGACGGCGAGTCGGGCGGAGGTGCCTCGAACGACCCTGGAAACAACACCGCCGACGGCGTGGTCGCAACCCTGGAAGACGACGGGACCTGGAACACCCAGACCGTTGTCGCAGACGGGACCTACAAAAGCGGCGTCGTCCGGAACGGCACCGACGAGTACATCGGATTCGTCGGTCAGAACAACGGCGAAGGATCGTACGACAACCGCATCTGGGCCATCGGGACGGATTTCGCTGGGAGCAGGCCGGCACCGGCAGCACCGTCGAACCTTTCTGCAGGTCGTCCCTCATCCCCACCAGGCTATCCCTACTCATCAGTCAACCTTGACTGGAAAGCGTCGCCGGATAGCGACTCCGTTGATCATTACAATGTTTATGTCGACGGCACAAAGTGGACCGAGTCGACTGATACAAAGGAGAATGTAAGAGGTTTGTTCTCAGACACTTCATACGAGTTCTACGTGACTGCTGTGGCGGGAGACGGATGCAGGGCTGCCGAGTCCGACCCGAGTAATACAGTCAGGAAGGCGACCAAACCTGGGGGAGAGCAGGCTACAAATTATCCAATTACTGAAAGAAGCGGTAATCGGCTGTTCGATGATAGCGGAAACAGTCGAAATGGCGATATCAGGGGAGCCTCGTGGGCGGATGACCCCTCGTCGCCCGGAGCAGACTGGAATAATATCGTGCTGTCCTACGGAGATGGCGACACCGTGGTGACACCCAATGATCACTTCCGGGGAACAAGCGAGTTTACCCAGATTGCATGGATAAAGCTCGACTCAAAGAGTGGTGATCGGAGTATCAGTGGAGATCTCGGTCGGGCTACTGGCCCTGGATGGACACACTACTTCTGGTATGACGTCGGAACGGACTCTCTCTCAGTCCTCTTGAAGGACAACACCGGCACT
>NZ_BAFM01000019.1 GCF_000334895.1 Halococcus agarilyticus
CTAACGACCACTGGAGGTCCTTTCTTTGTTGAAGGAGTCCTGCTAATTTTTGCACGGGTTTCGACGACATCACCGAGCTGGTGAGTCGTTGATTCTCTTGCGATTGATCTAAGGGAGTTGCATTAGTTACTTCGATGTCACTCCCTTTTTGCTCCCAAGCTTCAGGCGACGGAGCTCCGCTAACCAGACCAACGCCATTAGCTCCCAGTACACCGACACCGGCAGTAGTTCCCACTTTTTTCAGCAAGCTTCGACGATTCAGATCGTTAGCTTTCACATCTTTCCTCATGGCACACTTGACTTATGTTCTAGTGCAGTATAAAAGTTTTCTAGCTTCTCTTATGACGATTTACTGTAACTCTATAAATTTATGTTGTTTCGGGGCCGGTACGTGCTCTCTCATGCGGAACTGTCCACCTCAGCAAGTATCGTTCCGGTACACCTACGCTCGCTGAGCGCGACTTTCCCACCCGTGTTCTCTGCTGGTTCAATAGGGATTTCACGATGTCGATAGCCAGCGGTACGATGCCGCTCAGGTCAGTTCCGCGATGAGCTCGCGCGCGCCGCGCCGGATCGCTGCGTCGCTCGACAGTTCGGGACTCCACCCGAGCGCGGCGAGTTTCTCGATCGAGAGCCGCATCCGCGGAACGTCGCCGGTCCAGCCGCGGTCGCCGCCGGTGTAGGCGTACTCGGGATCGAGCCCCATCTCGTCGGCCACGATGTCCGCGATCCGCGTCACCGAGGTCGTGGTCCGCGTTCCCAGGTTGTAGGTGTTCATCGCCTGGTCGGTGTGCTCCACGACGTGCTGGATGGCCTCGATGCAGTCCGTGACGTGGAGATAGGACTTCTCCTGGCGGCCGTCGCCGAGGATCTCCAACCTCTGGGGATCGTCGTCGAGCTTCTCGATGAAATCGGGCACGACGTTCCCGCGCTGGTGCGGGCCGACGATGTTCGCGAAGCGGAACAGCCAGACCGTGAAGTCGTGGGAGTGGGCGTACGTCGAGAGGATGCCCTCGTCGGCGAGCTTGCTCGCGCCGTAGATGGAGATCGGTTCGAGCGGGGCGTAGTCCTCCGGGGTCGGCATCGGTGCTTCGCCGTAGACCGTCGAGGAGGAGGTGAACGCGATGTTCGAGACGCCGACCTCGTGCATCCGTTCGAGGACGTTGTAGGTCATCGCGCCGTTCTCCTCGAACAGCTGGCGAGGGTTCGCGTAGTTCGTGTCGGTGTACGCCGCGAAGTGGAACACACAGTCGAGGTCGTCGGTGACGACCCGCGTCACGTCGTCGGGATCGGTCATGTCGGCCTCGACGAACTCGACGCCGTCGGGAACGCGCTCACGAGAGCCCTTCGAGAGATCGTCCGCGACGACCACCTCGTTGCCGTCGGCGAGCCGTGCCGCGAGATGCGAGCCCACGAGGCCCGCCCCGCCGGTCACGAGCAGCCGTTTGCCCGAAAGATCCATGTTCCGGATGCCGAGGCGTCGAGTATGTGTCTTCCGATCCCTGTGCCGCGTTCGGGGGCCGACGGCGGTGTCGCGGGGTTTATGCCCGCTGCGACGAAAAGCCGGCCAATGGATCGAACCCGCGAGTCGGCCGCCGGTTCCTCGAACCGGGGCCGGTCGCCGTCGGTGGATCGACGCCGGGCGCTGCTCGGGGCCGCCGGCCTCGCCACGACCGCGCTCGCCGGCTGTCTCGGCAGCGGTTCCTCGGGGAGTTCGGGCAGCGCGACCACCCGAAGTGGTGATCCGCTGTCGGCCCCGGTCAAAGGTGATCCCGAGGCCAGCGTGACCGTCGCGGTCTACGAGGACTTCGCGTGTCCGCACTGCCAGAGCTACAATGCAGAGATCCTCCCCGAAATCGAGTCGGAGTACATCGAACCCGGGACGATACGGTACGAGCACCACGACTTCCCGCTCCCGGTCGACGATCCGCAGTCGTACTACGCGGCGAACGCGGCCCGCGCCGTGCAAGATCGGGCCGGTGACGAGCAGTTCTGGACCTACGCGGGCCTGCTCTTCGAGAACCAGTCCTCGCTCGGCGGAGACCGCTACGCGTCGCTGGCCGACGAGGTGGGCGTCGACAGCGATCAGGTTCGAACCGCCGCGACGAGCCGTGTCTACCGGAACACCGTCATGGGCGGCAGGGAGCAGGGCGAAGAACGGGGTGTGACTGGAACCCCGGGCGTTCTCGTCGACGGGAACGTCCTCTCGGGGTACTCCTTCGACGCGATCAGCTCCGCCATCGAATCGGCACGATAGCACACCATGCAGAGCGAACCCCCGGTCTGGGTGCTCCGACTCGGCCATCGACCGGGCCGTGACGAGCGGATGAGCACTCACGTCGGGCTGACCGCTCGCGCGCTCGGAGCCGATCGGGTCGTGTTCGCCGGCAGTGCCGACGGACCCCAAAAGACAGTCAGCGACATCACGGGACGCTTCGGCGGCCCGTTCGACGTCGAGGCGCGCGAGTCCTACCGACCGCTGCTCCGCGAGTGGGACGGCCAGGTCGTGCATCTCACGATGTACGGGCTCCCGATCGAGGACTGTGAGTCTGAGATCCGGGCGGCCCACCGATCCGAGCCCCTGCTCGTGGTCGTCGGCGCGGAGAAGGTGGCTGGCGAAGTGTACGACGCCGCCGACTGGAACATTGGAATCACCAACCAGCCCCACTCCGAGGTCGCCTCGCTCGCGGTGTTCCTCGATCGGCTGTTCGAGGGCCGCGAACTCGATCGGGAGTGGACGGACGCCGAGCGGACGGTCGTGCCCCAGGAGCGCGGCAAGCGCGTCGAACGCTCCGAGTGACGGTCTCGCAGACGAGCCGGGGTAAACGATGGATTTACCCGCCCTGATGCCCGAAGACGGGCAATGGCGTTTGAGGACCTCCTCGAAGACCCCGTGGTCCAGACCTATCTCCACGAACTCGTCGGCCCGCGCGGGATGCCCGTCGCCGCCGCACCGCCCGATGGCGAAGTGACCGACGAGGAGTTGGCCGAGGACCTCGGCCTCGAACTCAACGACGTCCGGCGGGCGCTGTTCATCCTCTACGAAAACGATCTCGCGAGCTACCGCCGGCTCCGCGACGAGGACTCGGGGTGGCTCACCTACCTCTGGACGTTCGAATACGAGTCGATCCCCGGCAATCTCCAGGACGAGATGGGGCGGCTGCTGGAGGCGTTGGAGGAGCGCCGGGAGTACGAGCGTGACAACGAGTTCTACCTGTGTGAGGTCGACTCGCTCCGGTTCGAGTTCGGCGAGGCGATGGAGTTCGGGTTCGAGTGCCCCCAGTGTGGCTCCGCGCTCGAATCGATGGAGAACGACCGGTTGATCGACGCGATGGACGAGCGCATCGACGAGCTCCACGACACGCTCACCGTCCCCGCCTGATGGTCGTTCTCGCCACCAAGTGCTACGTCGAGGGGGACGCCCGCGAGCGTGCGCTCACCGGACTTGAGTCGCTCGTCGACAACGCGATCGGCGATCTCGAAGTGACGTACGAGGTGGGGGTCCGTCACGACGACTTCCCCTCGGTGACGGTCGAAGGGGAGGACGGGGTGGCCGCACGGAACGTCCTCGGCGAGGAGTGGGGCGCGATCACGCCCGAGTTCGAACGAGGCGAAACCTACACCGGAACCCTCGAATCGTGGGACGAGTCGGGGTTCGTGCTCGACGCCGGCGAGGAGATCCGTGTGCCGGCCGACGAGATCGGGTTGGGGCCCGGGAGTCCCGAACAGGTCCGGACGCGGTACGGCCTCGTCCAGCATCTCCCCCTCCAGTTCGTCTACGGCGAGCCGTCGCGCCTGGCCGACGACGAGCGCGATCGGCTGTACGACTGGACGCGGGGCACAGGGCGAGTGAACGTCAACAGCGCGACCCGTGGAGAGGCGCGCGCGACCGTCAACCGCGCGGGCCACGCGAACGACATCGTGACCGTCGAGCGGCTCGGCCTCCTCGAACAGAGCGTGATCTGTCGCGAGGGGACCGATCCACCGGGGCTGCTCGCGAGCATCGGTGGGTATCTGCCCGCCGAGCTCCTCTGTGTCGTCCCATGACGCGACGGCGGCTCCTCGCGTTCGGGCTCCTCGTCGGGCTCGTCGCGCTCGCGGGCTGCTCGTCGATCCTCGGCCCGGGAGCGGGCGGTGGGGGCGACGCCGCCAACACGAGCTACGACTGGGACACCGACGCGAACGCCACGATAAACGTCACCGGCGGGAGCTACGAGGCGGTCTACGCGGTCCAGAACGAATCGACGTTCCCGGTCTTCCGGCGGAACGAGCTCGGTCAGAACCAGCCGCTGGGGGTCTCCGCGCTGCAGTTCCGGTACCCCGACGGCCGGGTGGTGACGGCGGACGAGACGCCGGGGTTCAACACCTCGACCGAGCGCGAGCGCGCCGTCATCAACCTCCCCGCGAGGAACGGGAAGCTCGGGTTCACCGCGTCGGCCCAGGGCAAGCGCTTCACCACCCGGACGTTCGTCGAGGGGTCCTACGAGGTCACGATCCCGAAGGGGATGCGGGTCGACTACGAGCCGCTCGCGAAGGTGTCTCCCGGCTACACGAACAAGCGGATGGTCGACGGGCGAGTGCAGATCAGGTGGGACGACGTCGAGTCCAGCGCCGTGGTGGTGCGGTACTACCTCCAGCGCGACCTGTACCTCTTCATCGCCGGGGCCGCCGTGCTGGTGCTCGTGGCGGCCGGCGGCGCGCTCTACTACCTCCGGCAGATCCGCGATCTCGAACGCCGGCGGAAGGAGGCAGGGCCGGACGTCGACACCGGCAGCAGCTCCGACGACGGGCCGCCGGGATTCGGATAGATACGCCCCGGTCGCCGTTCACCTTGGAGCGGTGGCGCGCGGGAGCGGTGCGAGGCGCGAACGAAGAGAGGGCCTCGTTGCGAACGGGGAGGCACGACCCGTGAGCGCACGGTTCGCGCGAGGGATGACTGAGCGGAGTGAGCGAAGCGAGCGCAGCGAGGGAGTCGGCTGGGGAGGGGGTGGCCTACGGTACTCGTTTGTTCCGGGACTCTCCCACGACATTTCGGCCGCTGTCAGGGGCCCCTCGACAGTATCTCGCGTAATCGAAAGAGATAGCAAACGAACTGATTCCGTTCAGGCCGGCAACCCGTTCTGGTCGACGCGGTAGATCGTCACGTCCTCGAACTGCCTGGCGACCTCGACGCCCCGGAGATCCGCGACGGCGATCCGCTCGTACGCCGCGCGCTCGTTCGGGCCGACGTAGACGTACCGGACGTCGTACTCGCGGAGAAGCTGTGCCTGGTCCACGGGACGCCCTTCGTAGATGGTTTCGACGTCCGCGACGCGCTCGCGGTACGCTTCGTCGCCCCGGTAGCCGGTCTCGTGGCTCCAGCCCGCGACCGTCGGCAGCCCCGTCAGACTGGAGGGGGCGTTCACCCAGCGGTAGGGTTTGCGGGGGTCGTCGTTGCACCAGCAACCAGGCAGCGAGACGATGTGGGGCTGGCCGGATCGGTCGTCGAGCCACGCGATGGCGGCCGCCTCGTCGGGGTGGGTCGCCGGGACGAACGCGCGCGCGTCGAGCGTGGGGTCGTCGACGCTCGTCACCGGGCTCTCGCTCGTGAACTGGTCGGTGAGCGCGAGGCCGCCGTAGATCGATGTCGAGAGGACGACCAGCGCGAGCAGCGCGCGGCCGGCGATCCGCCATCGGCCCGCCATCGCGTCGGCGACCCCGGCGGGGCGGGCGTCGACCAGCCACGCGGCCATCGCGCCCGCTGCAGTCGCGAAGAGGACCCAGATCTGCGCATAGGTCTTGAACACCGTGTTGAACCGTCCCGGTCCCGCGTTCTCCTGGATGTAGACGAACTCGACCAGCAGGACGAGTCCCGCCCCCGCGACCAGCAGGACAGTCTCGTAGCCGACGGTCGCCCCGACGAGCGAGTCGCGGGTGGCGACGCCGCCATCGGATTCGGCGGGGTGTCGTCGGCTGCTGTCGACGAACGCCGATCGAGCACCGCTCGAACCGGCGTTCCGCCGGGTCACAAGCACGAGCCATCCCACGAGGAGCAGCGGACCGAACACTACGACGGCGGCCGCATCGGCCAGCCACGCGATCGCGACCAGGCCGGCGAGCGCGGCGAGCACCGCCTCGCGCGTCCGGGTGCCGAGCGAGCGCGCGTGGACGGCGAGATACGGCACGAACACGAGGAGGAACGCGCCGTAGACGAGCAACAGCGGGCCGAGCGCGCTCCGTTCCGGGAGGAAGGCGACCGCGCGCCCGCTCGCCGAACCGAGCCAGAACGGGATCGACCACGCGACTCCGAGTGCGAGGACGACCGCCGCGGCCGCGAGCGCGCTCGCCGTCCTGCGCACTTCTCCGCGGAGGCTGGAGCCGGCGGACGACCGCAGGCGAGCCGCGATCCGCTCGGGAAACAGCGACACCGGGTCGGCGTCGGCGAACGTCATCGCGAGCCACCCGATCCCGGCGACGGTCGGAAAGCTCCACGTGTTGACGACCGCGAGCAGGCCCGCGATCGGCGGCACAGCGCCGAACGCGAGGAGTCGCCGTCGCAACACCGCGTCGGCGGGCGCACAGTAGTAGGCGAACCAGCACGCCGCCGCCAGCAGGAGGAAGGGCGTGCTCAGCATGTGGGCGTGGAGATCGCCGTTGAGCCACGCGAACAGCGGGAACTCGTTGACCGTCCCCGGAATGACGCGGCTCGCGTCCCAGTAGCCGAACGCCGCGGGTGAGGCCGCGAGCCCCGTGATCTCGATGCCGAGCCAGGCGGCGACCGACTCCGTCACACCGTCGGGAAGCGCCCACAGCACCGCTCGACCGGCGGTTTCGAGATTGCTCGCGAACCCGACGAGGAACGCCGCGATCACACCAGCGGTGCGGGGCGATCGACCGCGTTCGGCCGCGATCGCCCCGGCGAGTCCGTAGGCCGCGGTCACGACCATCGCGAAAAAGCCCGCGAGCGCGAGGTTGTACGCGTAGCGCGCCTCCGTGAACGTGAGCTTCGCGAGCAGCGTCGTGAGGAGGTGACCGCCGTAGTAATACTGGACCGGCTCGCCGGCGAACCAGACGTCCTCCGGTGGGAGCCGGGTCGTTCGGGAGAGGGACTTGAGAAGACCGAAATCGAGGAACTTCTCGCCGCCACCCGGATGCACCGCCGGATCGACCGCCCGGATCGCGATCATGAACAGGAAGGCGAGCGCGAACACCACCACCGGGGCGAGCGCTCGCCTGGCGTCGATGTCGTCGCGGTCGAGCCGTCGAAGCGAGAGCCCCGACAGCGCCACGAGGACCGCGATCCCGGCGACGAGGCCGGCGACGAGCGAGAGGTGACCGACCCAGTAGGCGACGCAACCGACGACCGCGAGCGAGAGCGGGAGCGCGAGCGCGGCTCCATGGTCGGGGAATCGCCGGAAAAGAAGTGCAGCGAGAGGCGCACCCGCCAGTCCGAGGGCAAAGAGGACGGCGAGCCACCGGACGACGAGACCGTACTCCATGCCGAAACCCGGGAACCGGTGCATATCCCTCTTGTGGGATCGGCGAGCGTGAACGGACGGAAGCGGAGTTCGGGCCGGCGGTTCCGAACCCCTTTTGTCCGCGCCCGCGGAGGTGGCCCCATGCACCGGTCCGTCGGGGTCGTCGTGCCGGCCTACCGGCCCGACGTCGAGCGCCTCGCGACCTACGTCGCCGCGATCGACGAGCGCTGCGCCCCGACGACGATCCGGATCGAACTCGACGCCCCCCGGTCCGGGGTGGCCGACCGACTCGCGGACCTCTCGGCGACCGTCGCCACGTCGCCCCACCGGCGGGGGAAGGGGCGCGCGATCACCGCCGGGTTCGAGGCGCTCGACACCGACGTGCTCGCCTTCGCCGACGCCGACGGGAGCACGCCCGCCGACTCGCTCGCCGACGTGATCGCGCCGGTCGAGGGAGGCGGAGCGGATCTCGCGGTCGGCTCGCGCCGCCACCCCGACGCGACGATCGCGCGCCACCGGACGTTCGCGCGCCGCCGGCTCGGCGACACGTTCGCGTGGCTCGCCCGGCGGCTGGTCGCCCCCCAACTGTTCGACTACCAGTGTGGCGCGAAGGCGATCTCGCGGGAGGCGTGGGAACGGATCCGCGAACACCTCTACGAGCCGGGCTTCGCGTGGGACATCGAGCTGGTGGCGATGGCGGATGCGTTCGGGCTCTCGATCGAGGAGGTGCCGATCACGTGGCACGACCAGCCCGATTCGACCGTCTCGCCGATCGAGACGTCGGTCGCGCTCGCGCAGGGGTTGCTCGCCGCCAGGCACCGCGCGGCGCTGATCACCGAAAGCCGCCTCCACGGCGCGATCGCCGCACGCCGGGAGGCCCCGACAGCGCTCGTCGACGCGGGCCGTCCCGACCGATGAGCGCACGCTCGCTGCTGGCCGACCTCCGGGCACGCCTCGCGAGCGGACGGGTGACGGGGCGAGTGCTCGAACTGGTGTCGGCGGTCCGCTTCGGCCAGTTCGCCTCGGTCGGCGTCGTCGGCGCGCTATTCGACGTGACGACCGCGACGGCGCTGCGCGAGCTCGGTGTCTTCCCCGAGATCGCCGTCTTCGTCGGCATCGAGGTCTCGGTCGTCGTCATGTTTCTCCTCAACGACAACTGGACGTTCGCCGAGGAGGGCAGGGGTGGACTCCGCCCGACGCTCCGACGACTGCTCCGCTCGAACCTCGTCCGAACGGGTGGAATCCTGGTCCAGCTCGTGACCTTCCGATTGCTCTATCGTGTGGTCGCGGTCGACCTCGCCGTCGCGGGTCTCGACGGGTGGTTCGTCGTCTCGAAGGTCGCCGGGATCGGCGCGGGCCTGCTCGTCAACTACGTCGCCGAGAGCCTGCTCACGTGGCGGGTCCACACGGGTCCCGGCGACGGATGAATCACAACCCTTAACCAACGGACAGCGATACGAGAGAGTAGCGGGATAGGATAGCCAGGAGATTCCGGCGGGCTCATAACCCGCAGACCGGTAGTTCAAATCTACCTCCCGCTATCCCACCTTTTGCTACGGTCGCTCACTTCGTTCGCTCTCTGCTCGCGGGCCGAAAGCCCGCTCGCACGGTACGGGGGACGCGGAGCGTCCCTCGCTCCTCGCAAAATCTGGACCAAAAGCCTCGTCACCTCCTTCGGAGGTTCCTCGGCCCGCTTGCTCACACCGCGCTCACGGCTTCTTGGCGCGGCGGAGCCGCGCCAACGGTCCGAGGCGGCTTCGCCGCCTCGCTATCGCCGTTCGCGCAAGCCGCGGCGCTTCGCGCCGCGCGTTCGCTCGCGGTACGATAGCTTGCCCGACCGCACCGACCGCAGACCCTAAATTCGGTAGTTCGCCCTCTCGAAACGCCAGTGGTGCTCAGTTTTGCTGTTCGTTCGCTGTTTCCGCGGGCGGATTCTGCGGCCGTGACTTGGCTTGATTCTCCTTCTGCGAACGATCTCCGTTCTCGGGCCGTGAGGAGACGTTTTGCGACCGTGTCACGTCCGTAGCTTCGGTTCGGGGCTGCGGTCTGGACTGGGTCGGCGCGCTCTCTCGGGACTGCTGGCGTGGCTGCGCGGTGCGGGACTGCGGCGGGTTTCGTGACGGCTCTCGTCGTGGTGGGGTGGACGCGTGCGGTTGCGGCGATTCGGCCGCCGGCTGCACGGGTTCGCTTCGGGGCTGCTGTGCGGTCGAGGGTCGGTTTGACGCTGTCGACGCGGATTCGCGAGGTGCGTTCGGGTCGGCGTCGTACACCTCGCCGCGTCCTGCGTACTCGTCGCCGTCGGGGCTCTTGCCGGCCGCGCGCGTCGTCCCGCGCGGGCGTTCGAGCACGAGGCCGCCCTTCCCGATCGCGATGTCGGGGTCGCCGAGCGCGAGGTCGTAGAGGGTGTCGTCGGTGGGGGTGTGGAGTCGCTCCCACCGTTCGCCGCCGTCCGTGCGCTGGTACATGAGGCCGCCGTCGCCGAGCGCGACCATCTGGTTCTCGTACATGTCGAACGCGTGGAGCGCGCCCTTCTCGGCGACGCCGATCGGCGTCCAGTCGCGGTAGGAGTTGTCGTAGCGGTAGAGCACCCCTTTCCCGGCGGCGATGTACACCCGGCCGTTGCGCTCGGCCCAGATGTCGTAGAACTTGACCTGTGACTCGATCACTCCGATGTCCTTCCAACCATCGTTTCTGGTTGTCATGAACGCGTTGCCGCTGGTGTCGATACCATACCCGTAGCCGTCGGGTGAGGCGGCCAGCCCTGTCATGGTCGACCCCTTGTTTGCGGGTTTCTCGGGCACGCCCCAGTTGATCGTGAACCCATCGACGCTGCACGGCATGATCTCCCCCGACCCGTTGGCGACCAGTAGCTTCTCGCTACCGGTGTTGCCGCTGACGGCGATCGACTCCCACGTGCTGGTCATCTCGTTGGGGTAGGAGTAGTCGTACTTCCGGTTGGTCTCGACGTCGTAGCAACCGATCGCGCCGCTCGACCCCGCGAACCACAGCCGCTTGCCGTCGTCGGTCACGTCGAGCGTCCGCAGCTGGTTTTGACTCACGTTCGGCCCGTCGTCGGTAATGATCGCCCATCCTTTGCCACGGTCACCCGCGATGATTCCGCCGTCACCCACCGCGAACGGACCGCGGGACGTGGTGACGACCTCGAAGAGGTCGTTCGAAAAGGGCGTCTCGACTACCTGCCACTCCGGCTCGTTCCTGTCGGCTCCGAGTCCCCACATGCGATCGGAGGAACGTCGCCGTAGCTCTTGAGTTGTGGACAATATATGGAAGAATAGAACGTTCGGGCTGGTGTGTCGGTTCCGGATCGTCCGCTTTTCTTCAGTACGGACACCCATTTACCGTTCCCAGCGATGGGTGTAGCCATGGCGGAAATGACCGTCGTCGACGCCAACGACCGCGCCATCCAGCGATGTACCGAGTTCGAACTGCGCGAGCACGGCCTCGTCACGAAGACCGAGAACGGCGACGAGACCGGCTTCTTCCCGTTCGGGAGCTTCGCCTACGTCGGGCGAACCCAACGACGGGACGAGCAAGCGACCGCCCAGCAGGAGGCTCGGCAAGGGACCAGTCGCCCCCAGAGCCGCCAGCAGTAAGCAGTAGTTCGAGCCGGACGTTCGGGGCCACCCCCGGCCGTTCAGGCGGGCTGTTCGATGCCGAGTTCGTCGAGGAGCGTTTCGGCGGCCGCGGCCGACGAGCCAGGTCCGCGGGCGGTGACGAGATCGCCGTCGACGGTGACGCTCGTGTCGGCGTCGAGTTCGGCATCCCAGTTGCCGCCCGCTGCACGGACCTCGTCCTCGACCCAGTAGGGAAGTTTCCGGCCGTCGGGCATCCTGTCGTGGTCGTCCACAATACCTTCCTCCCACTCGTTCGGGAACCCGGTGACGTCCCGGCCCTCGACGAGCCGGCCCTCGCTCTCGCCCCACGTGAACGCGAGGATGCCGACGGCGTGACAGACCACGAGCGCCGTGCCGTCGTCGCCGGCGACCGCGTCGGCCAGCAGCGTGCGGGCGTGACGATCCTGATTGATGTCCCACTCGGTTCCGTGCCCGCCGGGGAACACCACCGCGTCGTACTCGTCGGCGTCGGCGGCCGCGACCGGGATCGGGTCGTTCAGCCGGTCGTCGTTCTCGTGGACCTCCATGACGTGTTCGGCGGTCTCCTCGCCCACCTCGTCGGGATCGACCGAGCGCTCGTCGATCTCCGGAGGCGATCCGCTCGGCGTGGCCACGGTGACGTCGACGCTCGCATCCGAGAGACTCGTGAGCGGCTCGATGCATTCCTCGCCCCAGTAGCCCTCCTCGCTGACGACGAACAGTGCGGTTGTCATCGCCCACGATACGCCCCCACCGCCGAAAGGCTCACGGCCGCCGGACAGTTCCGCCGCTTATCTGGTACCGTCGCCCGTCTCCACCGCCGCTCGTCGCCTCCGCCGCTCACCCGGCTCCGTCGCCGATCCGCTCGGCGGGCCGTGGCTCCGGGTACCCCTCGTCGTGGAGGTGACAGGACGCCGGATGGCCCACCGCGGTCTCACGGAGTTCGGGTGGATCGCGCTCGCAGACGGTCGCGAACTCCTCGGCGAGCAGCTCGCGCGCCTCGGCGAGGTCGTCGCGGACCACGTGATCGAGCGCGTCGTCGAGCACCCGCTCCGCGCTCGGGCTGTCGAGCGTCGGCGGCACGTCGAACTCCTCGCGGATCGCGCGCTTCAGCGTCTCGTCGTCCGGGTTCTCGGATTCCATCGAGACGAACTCCCGAACCGCTTCGAGGTCGATCCCCTGGCCGTCGACGTGCTGGCGCAGGTCCATCACCGCGCGCCAGTTCTCCTGCTCGAACTCGTAGTCCGTGGGCTGGATCACCTCGGGACACCGGGTGTGGAACCGGCAGCCGCTCGGCGGGTTCGAGGGGC
The DNA here is from genome assembly GCF_000334895.1 of Halococcus agarilyticus. Lineage (NCBI taxonomy): Archaea > Methanobacteriati > Methanobacteriota > Halobacteria > Halobacteriales > Halococcaceae > Halococcus > Halococcus agarilyticus. Next base: position 12,382 of record NZ_BAFM01000019.1, read on the forward strand.
TCGGGACGTCCCCGCTCAATACTACCCGATCCGCCCGATCGCGCGGGTCCGGGGTGGGGATCGACGCGAGCAGCGCGCGGGTGTAGGGGTGGGCGGGGTTCTCGAACAGCTCCTCGGTCGGCGCGACCTCCACGATCTCGCCGAGATACATCACCGCGACACGATCGCAGACCTCCCGCACCACGCCGAGGTCGTGCGAGATGAACAGCATCCCGACCCCGAACTCGTCTTGGATCTCGTTCATCCGCGAGAGGATCGTCGACTGGATCGAGACGTCGAGCGCGCTCACGGGCTCGTCGGCCACGATCAGTTCGGGGTTGACCACCAGCGCCCGCGCGAGCGCGACGCGCTGTTTCTGCCCGCCCGAGAACTCGTGGGGGTACCGATCGAAGTCCTCGCCCGACAGCCCGATCCGGTCGAGCAGGTTCTCGACGATCCGCCGTCGGCGGTTGCGGTCGCGCATCCCGTGGACGCGGAGCGGTTCGGCGACCGACTCGCCGATGCTCATCCGGGGATCGAAGCTGGAGGTCGGGTCCTGGAAGATCATCTGGGCGCGCCGCCGGAACCGCTTCAGCTCCGCGTCGTCGTATGCGGTGATGTCGGTGCCGTCGAACAGCACCTCGCCCGCGGTGGGATCCTCCAGGCGGAGCATGCTCGTCGCGGCGGTCGACTTCCCACAGCCGGACTCGCCGACCAGGCCAACGGTCTCGCCGCGCTCGACGGTGAAGCTGATCCCGTCGACCGCCTTCACGCGGCCGACCTCGCGCTTCAGAACCCCCTCCGTGATCGGGTAGTGTTTCTTCAGCCCGCGGACTTCGAGCAGCGGCGCGTCGCCGCTCGTCGGTATGTCGCTACTCATCGTCGGCCTCCCTGGATTCCGTCCCCTCTGCAGTCTCGGCACCGACCCCGCCCCGCACGGCACCGCCGTCCGCGAGGCCGGTGTCGGTCTCTCCGGCCGGCTCGCTCTCGCGGACGACCGACGGATCGCCGCTGGGACCGTAGTGGACACAGGAGACCCGGTGGTCGTCGGTGCCGTCGACGGGGTAGAGTTCGGGCTGGTCGCCGACGCGACAGTCGTCGATCGCGTGCTCGCACCGAGGGTTGAACCGGCAGCCCTCGGGCGGGTCGGTCGGGTCCGGCAGCGTTCCGTCGATCGACCCCATCGGGGTTCCACGTCCCGGGAGGCACCTGAGCAGTGCCCGGGTGTAGGGATGGGAGGGCCGTTCGAAGATGTCGTACACGTCGCCCCGCTCCATCACCTTCCCCGCGTACATCACGACCACGCGATCGGCGATCTCGGCCACGACGCCGAGGTCGTGAGTGACGAAGAGGACGCTCATGTGGAACTCCTCCTGGAGGTCGGCGATCAGTGCGAGGATCTGAGCCTGGATCGTGACGTCCAAGGCGGTCGTCGGCTCGTCGGCGATCAGGAGATCGGGGTTCGCGGCGAGCGCCATCGCCACCACCACGCGCTGTTTCATCCCACCCGAGAACTCGTGGGGGTAGTCGTCGAACCGAGCGGCGGCCTCCGGGATCCCGACCCGATCGAGCAGATCGATCGCGTGCTCTTTCGCCCCCGCGTCCGAAACGGTGTGGTCGTGGAGTTCGATCGCCTCCACGATCTGCCACCCCACGGTGTAGACGGGGTTGAGCGCGCCCTGGGGGTTCTGGAAGACGTGCCCGATCCGACCGCCACGGACCTCCCGGAGCTCCTTTTCGGTGAGCTTCGTCAGGTCCTCGCCGTCGAACAGCACCTCGCCGCCGGCGATCTCGCCCGGAGGGCTCTGGATGAGTTTCGTGAGCGATTCGCTCGCGACCGTCTTGCCCGAGCCGGACTCGCCGACGATACACACCGTCTCGCCGCGGGCGACGTCGAAGCTCACGCCGTCGACCGCGCGAACGGTGCCCTCGTCGGTGTGGAACTGCGTCCGGAGGTCTCGAACCGAGAGCAGTGATTCGTCTTGCATCATTCGGTCTCCTGTCGTGGGTCGAGCGCGTCGCGCAGCGCGTCCCCGAGGAAGTTAAAGGAGAGGATCGTGAGAAACAGGAACACGCCGGGAATGGTCGAGATCCACCACGCGTCGCTGAGCTCGCCTCGTCCCGCCGCGATCGTCTGTCCCCACGAGTACACCGTCGGATCGCCGAGTCCGAGGAAGGAGAGCCCAGCCTCGGCGAGGATCAGGAAGGGGATGTTGAGCGTCGCGGCCGTGATGATGGAGTTCGAGACGTTCGGGACGATATGTCGCCGGATCACGTGATAGGTGCTTCCGCCGGCGCTTTTGGCCGCCTTGATGTACGCCTCCTCGTTGCGCTGGAGCGCCTCGCTTCGGATGATCCGGGCGTACCCACCCCACCCCGTGAGGCCGAAGATCACGATCAACAGGAAGAGGCTGCCGCCGTAGAGGTAGACGAGGATCAGAAAGAGGAAGAACGTCGGGAAGGTGAGCTGGATGTCGACGTACCGCATCAACACCTCGTCGACCCACCCGCCGCCGTAGGCGGCGGTCGCGCCGACCGCGGTGGCGATCACCATCGAGATCAGGGTCGCGATCAACGCCACCTGCATGCTGACCCGCATCCCGAAGATCACTGCCTTCATCACGCCCACACCGTCCTGTGTCGTCCCGAACGGGTACGTCCACGACCCGCCCTCCTGCCAGACCGGGGGCTGGGAGATCGCGCCGAAGTTCGGCTCCGGCGCGTTGATGAACACCGTTCCGATGGTCCCGACGAGGAAGATCCCGATCAGGAAGACGAGACCGAGCACCGCCGCCTTGTTCTTCTTGAACTGCCGCCAGTAGTACGCGGTCAGCCGGCGGTTCCGCGCGAGCGGGACGATGGCGTAGAGAAAGAGGACGAGGAGGGTACCGACGAACAGCCAGTCCACGCCGGTGAGATCCCAGACGTACCCGAAGCCGGCGACCGTCACGTCGATCGTCGCCCGGCTCGGTGGGAGCACGAAGACGTCGTACAGCAAGAGGAGCGCGTACGCTGCGAACGCCCCGTAGGTCACCGCGGCGATCGCGTCGACGTCGCCGATGCCGCTGTCGAGCGTTTCCCAGTCGACGTCCTCGAACCGCTCTCCCTCGCCGTCCGGTGGTGTGTCGACCGCCATCAGCGATCACCGTAGCTGATCCGCGGGTCGAGCACCGTGTACGCGATGTCCTGAAGCAGGTTGCCGATCACGGCGATGAACACCGGGATCAGCGTGGTGCCGAGCACCAGCGCGGTGTCCTGGTTGATGATCGCCTGATAGCTCAAGAATCCGAGGCCCGGGATCCCGAAGACCACCTCGATGAGGTACGACGCCGTCAGGATCAGCCCCAGCAGGTCCCCGACCAGCAGCGTCGAGAGCGGCACCAGGGTCGGCCGGAGGATGTGCCGAGTCAGCATCCGCCAGCCGGTCGCGCCCTTCGCGCGTGCGGTCTTGACGAACTCCGCCTGGACGTACTCCAGCGCCTCCGCCCGGGCGTACCGGGCGTTGCCCGCCAGCGCGGAGGTCATCAACACGACGATCGGCAACACGAGCTGGTGGAGGTTCGCCAGCGAGAACGTCCGGTTGGTGGCGATCTGCGCGTCGAACAGCACCGGAAACCAGTTGAGCTGGACCGAGAACACCAGCAGGAGGACGATCCCGAACCAGAAGTTGGGGATGCTGACCCCGAAGAAGGCCGCGAGCGTGGCGACGTAGTCGCTGCGCTCGTACTGGTGGACCGCCGAGTACAGCCCGATCCCCATCCCGATGATCGTCGAGAGGACGATCGAGGGAGCGCCGTACATCATGGAGTACGGGATCGCCGTGAGGATCGCCTCCGACACCGGCTGTGATCGGGTGTCCGACCAGCCCCAGTCCCCCGACGCGAGGTTGGTGAGGTAGTCGAGATACCGCTCCCAGAGCGGTCCCTGGAGGCCGCGCCGCGCCCGGAACGCTTCGGCCGCCGCCTCGGCGCTCTGCCCGCTCTGTGCCGCCTGGAACTGCACCTGCGCGAGTCCCGCGTTGGGTGCGGCGTCGAGCAGGACGAAGGTGATCGTCAGGATCACGAACGTCACCACGCCCGCCCACGCGACCCGCCGCGCGACGTACCATCCCATTCCCATCGTTGGTCCCGATGATCAGGCCTCGTCGAAGTACCAGATGTTGTCGTCCCACCCGAAGCCGAACGTCTCGTCCGGCCCGACCACGTTCGGCTGGTAGCCGATGATGTCGACGCCCATGTTGGTGAACAGGTTGGCCTGTTCCTTCGAGAGCGCACCGAAGATGCTGGCCAGCGCCTGCTGGCGCGTTTGCTGGTCGGTCGCGGTCGAGGCCCTGCTGTACAGCTCGTTCAGGTTCGCCTCGGGGTAGTAGCCGAAGAAGTTCGTCGAGGTCTCCCGCTGCCAGAACACGTCGGTCGACGTCGGCGTTCGGGGGTAGGTGTTGAAGACGATGCCGTACATCATGTCCCACTGCTCCGGACTCACCGAGTCGGTCCGTTCGCCCGCGTTGAACGGTCCGGCGCTCCAGTCGCCCTCCTCGTCGCCGAAGTTGCCGTTCGTCGGGCTGTTCGTGACGTACTTGTCGAGCAGCGTGTTGAACCGAACGGCGGTGAGCGACACCGCGAACCCGAGCTTCTCGAACTGCTGTTTGAAGTACTTGCAGGTCGTCTCGGTCGTCTGCGACCCCGTCGTGTAGACGAGGGTGAGCGTGACCTGGTTGCCGTTCTCGTTGACGACCTGCCCGCCCTCGTAGGCGTACGGAGTGTCACCGAGCGCGCTCTGGAGTTCGCTCCGGGCTTGCTCCATGCTGAACGTGTCCCCGACGCCGAACTGTTCGACCTGCGAGTCGTCGTAGAAATCGGAGAACTGCGGCTGGAACGTGTGGGCGACGTTGCCGTAGCCGTTGAGGATGTTCTCGAGGATGAGCTGCTTGTCGACGGCGTAGGCGAGCGCCCGGCGGACCGCCGTGCTCCGGAACCCCTCCGCGAAGACGCTGTTGGCCCGTCGGTTGTAGATCAGCTGCGAGCAGAACGGCTGTGGGGCGACGACGACGCTCGTGTCGTCCGATCCCTCGAACTGACTCACTTGCGTCGAGGGGATCGCCGTCGTGGTTATCTCGTTGGCCTGCAGCGCCGAGAGGCGCGTGCTCTGCTCGCCGATGACCCGGTAGGTGTACTGATCGAAGTACGGCGCACCCTGCCACGCCGCGGGGACGTCCGAGGCGTCGCGCATGTAGTAGTCGTCGTTTCGGGTCGCCACGAACGCCGCCTCCCGATCCCAGCGCTCGAAGCTGTACGGCCCGAGGTTCCCGCTGTAGGCGAGCGTGCTGATCTCCTCGTCCTGCTGGAGTCCCTCGAGGTCCTTGTCGGGGACGTACTGTTCGAGGAGCCCCTTCGGCATGCAGAACGCCCCCCACAGGATCGGCTTCAGCGGGAACGCCGGGTCGGGGTTGGGGAGCCGGATCTCGAAGGAGAGTTTGCCGGTCTTCTCGACCGGGATGAACTCGCCCTCGCGCTGCCAGTCACCCCGGTTGGAGTAGGCCGCCCAGTTGTCCTCGGTCTGGTAGACGTTCTTGATCATGTACACCCAGTCCTCGGCGGTCATCTGGCCGTAGTCCCCGCCCCACTGGAGGTTGTCCCGGAGGTTCGCGGTGTAGACCCGGTTGTCGGGCCCCGATTCGAGGTCGAGCCAGAGCGGGAACACCTCGTTTTCGGTCGTGATCGCGTAGGCGCTGTCGAGCGCCAGTCCGATCCGGTTCGACGACGGGACGTCGGAGACCTGGATGAAGTTCAGGGTCTGGGCGTCGGTGCTGGAACCGGCGATGTAGTTCCCGCCGACCGTGCGCTGACCCCCGGACTGTTGGGTCTCTTCCGAGGCGTTCCCGCCCTCGGTCGAGGCGTTCCCACCACCCGAGGTGGCCGTCGCCTCGGTCGTCCCGCCACCGGACGCCTCCGTTCCACCGCCGCCACCGCCGGCGGTGCTCGTCGAATCACCCGAGCCACCGCCGCCGGAACAGCCGGCGAGCGCGGCCGCCGCCCCGCTCACCCCGAGCGTCTGCAAGAACCGTCGACGATTCGGAAATCGGAGGGCTGGCATTCGTTCTCGTCCGTCGTCGTTGCCATCGGTTGGCATGTGTGTGTGAAACGTTGTCTACGGGAAAAGGCCGTCGCTTTCTGCGGCAAACAATTGTTACAAATAATGGGAGTGCACGCCGGGCGCACGAACGCGGACGATGAGACTCGGTCTCGAACGCTTCGGTCAGTGATCGGCCGGTCGTGTCGGATACGCGGAAAAGAGCTTACCCGTCGCCGTGGGGATCGGTGATGACGACCTCTTGATCCTCGACGTCGACGTTGATCAGCGTCTTCACGTCGTACGGGCTGTCGTCGAGTTCGTTGCCGCCGCCGACCTTCTTGATGACCGCGACGACGTCGACGATCTCCGCACCGATCTCCTCCAGCGCGCCGGTGATCCCGCGGAGCGTCCCGCCCGTGGAGAGCACGTCGTCGAGCAGGAGCACCCGATCACCCTCGTCGACGTCGTTGACGTACATCTCGTTCTCGGAGTAGCCCGTGACCTGCGAGAGCGCGACCTCTCCCTCCAGGCCGTACTGGCGCTTGCGGACCACCACGAGCGGGATGTCGGTCATCAGCGAGGTCGCGGTGGAGATGTGAATGCCCATCGCAGCGGGCGTCACGATCTTGTCGACGTCTTCGAGCGCGGCCTTCCGGATGATCTTGATGACGATCTCGCGCAGGAGTTCGGGTTCGAGCATCGGGACGCCGTCGCTGATCGGATGGACGAAGTAGTGATACCCTTCCTTCTCGATGATCGGCGCGTCGAGCAGCGAGTCCCGAAGCTGATTCATGCCGCTGGTACACCGAGTCGTCGGTAAAACTTGACGGTCGTCGGTCGTGAACCGCGCTCGCTCGCCGCCCTCGTCGGCGGCGACGCCTGGCCGCAGCGAGGGATGGGTTTTTGCCGTGCGCTCGTCAACCAGCGATCATATGACCACGACGGCGCGCGAGCGATTTCGGGAGAACGCCACGGGGATCACCTCGACGGTGGTGACGGGGGTCTGGCTCGTCGCCCTGTTCACCGGCCAGTCGTGGTGGCTCGCGGCGCTTCTCTTCGGCTACATCGTCGTCGTCCCGGTCGTCTCGATGCTGTTCGGCGACGACGAGGACTGGGAGGAACACGCCGACGAGGAACGGGCGGACGACGAGCACTGGGAGGACGGCTGGACCGGCGGCGGCTGGACGACCGAGGACTCGTCCGACGAGCCGCCCGAAACCGACAACCGCGACGCCCTCGAAACGCTCCGGAATCGCTACGCACGCGGCGAACTCACGGACGAACAGTTCGAACGGAAAGTCGAGCGACTCCTCGATACCGACTCCCTCGAAGCCGTCGAGGACCAGTATCGCGAGCGCGAGCGGTTGCGGGAGTAGTGTGTTTCACAGACGATCTGATTGCTGCGGGCTGCTCCCGCCACGATGCCGGACACTCACTTTTTTGCTTCGTCGGGGGCGCTCGGTCGCTCACGGATCGCTACGCTCCCCGTTCGCATCGAGGCGCTCACTTTGCTCGCACCTCGCGCCGCTCGCCCACCACTCTTCGTAAAATTTGGACTAAAAACCCCGCTCAACTCCCATTTTTTGCTGCACTCGCTCGTTCGTGGTTCGAGAGACGCGAAGCGTCTTTCGAACGACTTCGCTCACTCAGTCATCCCTCGCGCAGTGTTGCGCGCCGACGGAGCGGCGCGCAGCGCGCGCCACCGCACAGCGAACCGCACGGCTGGCACCACGACTTCCTGAGACCGCCACGTGACCGTTGAGTCGTCGGCTATCCGTTCGCCGTCGAAAAATGAGATTACACCGAGTTGTTCAGTTCACCCGCGAAGGGTGAGGCGAGCAGTCGGATTACGTGGTGCCACTAACGGCAGAGTCGAACGTCTGAAGGACCGCCGAGTTGCCGTTACCGTCGTCCCAGATGACCTTGACGGGTTCTCCGGCTGTCCCCGTCGCAGATGTGGAGTCGCCAGAGACGTAGGCACTTTCCTCACCACTTCCTCCTCCCCACTCAGTTCTGGTTCCATCGCCAATCTGGTAGTACAAATTGCCATTCGTTATCGAATCGCCACTTTCCATGGTTAGCGTCCCATCTTCACTATAACTGAAGCTCGCCTGGGGAGCGCTGCTCTGACTCCCAAAGATGCCGGTGGCGAACGCACCGACGACGGCGGCGAGAATGACGACGACCGCGATCATCAGCACGACGCCGATGACCGGGCTGACTGCACGTGAATCCGACCGGAGTTCGTTGAGTTTCGTTTTCATAGTCTTGGTTTCGCGACCCATCAGCCCCGGACTCGACAGCAATCATCGTCGCCGACTGATTCAGCTATCGTGACTGTCGAGTTCGTTTATGCTGATGCGTTGGCGAGGATTGAGAAGGGGACACCATAATATTTGTCCTTGTCGGTTTCGGTTGCACACGATCACGACGCTATTTCGTCCATTGGAGCCGTGGAATGCTACCGCTCTCCTCTCCCGGTTCCGATACGGCACGAACGACCGGCTGAGAAGGGATTTGAGAACGATTAAGTCCCGTCGTCGGTTGATCGGAAGTGTGTCTCTCGCGACGCTCGCCGCATCCTCGATCACGCCGACGGTCGCCGGAATCGGTGGCAGCGTCGCTCAAACCACTGCGGAACCGACGGCCGCCGTGCTGGTCGCCGCGCTCGGACTGCCCTTCCTCGGCGCGCTGGTCGTGCCACTGCTCTATCGCGCCCTCGGCGAGCGCGTGGCGTACGTCGCGGCGGCGATCGCGCTCGCGTGCTTCGGGCTCGTCGCGAGCCAGTACGGCACGCAGGGAACAGTTACAGTGCCGTGGATCCCGGAACTCGACGTCGCGCTCGTGCTGTATCTCGACGGCCTCTCGCTCCTGATCGCGCTGCTCGCCAGCGGGATCGGTGTGCTGATCTTCACCTACTCCGGGAGCTACATGCACGGCGAGTCCGGCATCGCACGCTACTACGCCACCCTGCTCGCGTTCATGGGCTCGATGCTCGGCGTCGCGCTCGCCTCTGACCTCATCTCGCTGTTCGTCTTCTGGGAGCTCACCAGCATCACCTCCTTCGGGCTGATCGGCCACTACCGCGAGGAGGCGAGCTCGCTCTACGCCGCCCGGAAATCCATGCTCATCACCGTCTCGGGCGGCCTGTTCATGCTCGTCGGCTTCCTCCTCCTCCGATACGTCTCGGGCGAAGCGCTCGCGAGCGCGACCTACACCCTCGTCGGCACGCCCGACTCGATGATCGCGAACGCCGACGCGATGCGCGTCGCCCTCCAGGATGCGGGCCTGTTCCTCCCCGTGCTCGGGCTGATCGCGATCGGCGCAGGTGCGAAGTCCGCCCAGGTCCCGCTCCATCTCTGGCTGCCGAACGCGATGGAGGCCCCGACGCCGGTCTCGGCGTTCCTCCACTCCGCCACGATGGTCAAGGCCGGCGTCTACCTCGTCGGCCGGATGCGCCCCCTCCTCGTCGGCGAGGAGTGGATGCTGCTGTTCGGGACGCTGGGCCTCCTCACGATGACCGTCACCGCGCTGCTCGCCATCGGCGCAAGCGACATCAAGGAGCTCCTCGCGTACTCCACCGCCTCCCACCTCGGACTCATCACCGCGGGCTTCGGCTTCGCCAACCAGCTCGGCGCGGAGACCGGCGTGTTCCACATCCTGAACCACGCGCTGTTCAAGGCGACCCTGTTCCTCGTCGCGGGGATCGTCGCCCACGAGGCCGGCACCCGGGCGATCGACGAGCTCTCCGGCCTCCGCCACGACCTCCCCCTCGTTGCTGTGATCACCGCGATCGCGGCGCTCGGGATGGCCGGCCTTCCGCCGTTCAACGGCTTTTATTCCAAGGAACTCCTGTTCGAGGCGGCCTACGAGGTCGCCCACACGGACGGCGGCCTCCTCTGGCTGTTCCCGATCGTCGCCGTCGTGGGGAGCGTCTTCACCTTCCTCTACTCCATTCGGTTCCTCTGGCTGTTCATGGGCGAGAAGCCCGCCGGACTCGGTGAGGTCCACTCCCCGCCCGCCCTGCTGGTCGCGCCACCGGCCATCCTCGCGGCGCTCGCCGCGGTCGTCGGGATCGACCCCCAGCTCGCGGTCGATACGATCGTCCAGTCGGCGTTCGGCAGTGCGGTCGCCGGCGAGGCCCACACGATGAGCGTCCACCTCCCGACCGAACTCAAACCCGCAGTCCTGATGAGCGCGATCACGATCGCCGTCGGCATCGTCGCCTCGCCGTTTTACGACCGCATCCGCGACGCCGTCCGGCGGGCGAGCCGCGGCCCGCTCTCGGCGAACTGGTACTACGACGGCGCGGTCGACGGCCTCGAACGCGCGAGCGCGCTCTCGCTGCCCCGCGTACAGACCGGTTACTTCCGAACGTACGCGGCCTGGACGCTCGCCGCGACCAGCCTGCTCGCGCTCGCCGGCTACCTCGCGGCGGGCGTCTCGCTGCCCGCGTTCACCGGCCTCTCGGTCGCGCTCCCGGTCGTGATCGTTCTCGCGGTCGCCGTGGTCGGCGCGGCCGCGGTCGGGATCGCGCCCTCGCACGTCGCCGGCGTGCTCACCCTCTCGATCCTCGGGTTCATGATCGCGCTCTTTTACGTCCTGTCGAACGCACCCGACCTCGCGCTCACCCAGCTGGCCGTCGAGACCCTCGTGCTCGTGCTCTTCCTCCTGGTGCTCGACAAACTCCCCGCCTACTACGGCGACGCACCCCTCTCCCGGACGCTCCGCGACGGCGCGCTCGCGGCCGGGGTCGGCGTGACGGTCTTCGTCACCGTGCTGGTGGCGACCGCCGCGAGCCCGAACGACGTGATCGCCGAGTTCCTCGTCGAGCGCGCGCCGGTCCCCAAAGAGCACGGCCCCGTCCTGCTCGACTCCGGCGGCGGCGGCAACATCGTCAACGTCATTCTGGTCGACTTCAGAGCGTTCGACACGATGGGCGAGATCTCGGTGGTGGCGATGGCCGCGCTCTCGGTGCTCACGCTGATCGCCATGCGCGGCCGGGGGGAGTCCTCGTGAGCACCCCCGACCGCGACACCGACGTCACCGTGATCGCGAAGACGGTCACCAGGGTGGTGTTCCCGCTCATCCTCCTGACCGCGATCGCCCTCCTGCTCCGGGGCCACAACCTCCCCGGCGGCGGGTTCATCGCCGGGGTGCTCACCGCCGCGGCGTTCGCGCTGCTGTACGTGATCTTCGGTCTCGATTTCGTCGGAAGCGACCTCCTCGATCGCGGCGGCACGCCCACAGTGGCCGCCGGGCCGGCGATCGTCGCCGAGTACCGACTCGCCTTCGCCGCCGGGCTCGGCCTCGCGGTCACGGGCGGGATCGCCGCCATCGCGCTCGGCTTCCCGTTCCTCACCCAGGCCGTCCTCTTCCTCTACGATCTCCCGATCTACCACGAGCTCGAACTCGCGAGCGCGTTCGTCTTCGATCTCGGGGTGTATCTCGTCGTGGTCGGCGCGCTGCTCACGATCCTCGCGGTGGTGGGCGCTGAATGACCCAGTTCGTGCTCGCGGGTGTGCTCGGCCTCCTGTTCGCGTTCGGAACCTTCCTCGTCCTCCGGCGCGACATCGTCAGGGTCGTCTGGGGCGTGACCATCATCGCCCAGTCCGCGAACGTCTATCTCGTCACGATGGGCGGACTCGCCGGGACGGTGCCGATCGTCGGCCACGGCCCGCCGGCTGATCCCAGCAGCGTCACCGATCCGCTGGTCCAGGCGCTCGTGCTCACCGCCATCGTCATCGGCTTTGGTACTACCGCGTTCGCGCTCGTGCTCACCTACCGGGTGTACGAGGAACACGGCACCATCGACCTCGACGAGCTCGGCGAGACGGGGGGTGAGGTCTGATGGCTCCGCAGGTCGTGATCGCGCCGCTGCTGATCGCGCTCGTGACCGCCATCCTGAGCCTCCTGCTCCGTCGGTTCCCGCGCGCCCAGCGTGCGGTGAGTCTCACCGGCGCGCTCGCCTACCTCGGGGGCGTAGCGTGGCTTGCCACGGCCGTCGCCCGGGAGTCGATCCTCGTCTACCAGGTCTCCGCGTGGCAGGCACCCCTTGGCATCACCCTCGTCGCCGACGCGCTCTCGACCTTCATGCTCGGGCTCACGGCGGTCGTCTCGCTCGCCGCCGTCGTCTTCTCCGCACGATACATGAGCGAATACGGCCAGCAGCTGTCCTATCACGCCCTCTACCATCTCCTCGTGGTCGGCGTCACCGGATCCTTCCTCACCGGCGATATCTTCAACCTGTTCGTCTGGTTCGAGGTCATGCTGCTGTCGAGCTACGTCCTCGTGGTCTTCTACTCGGGACCGGAACACACCCGTGCGGCGCTCCAGTACACGGTGTTGAACCTGCTCGGCAGCGCGGTCATGCTGCTCGCGATCGGCGGACTTTACTCCACGACCGGCACGCTCAACATGGCCGACATGGCCCGCCGGCTCGCGAACCCTGCGGAGTTCGGTATCGATCCGGTTCCCGTTCTGGGGATCGCTGCCATCCTGTTCGCGGTGTTCGCGCTCAAGGCCGGGATCGTCCCCTTCCAGTTCTGGGTGCCAGCCGCCTACCGCGCCGCGCCCGCTCCGGTTTCGGCGATGCTCGCTGGCGTCACGAAGAAGGTGGGAATTTACGCGATCGTCCGGCTCTACTTCACCGTCTTCGCGGCGGCGAGCCTGCCGGCCGGCCTCTCGCTGCCCGGCTTCGCGGGCGATTCCTTCCTCGCCTTCTTCGGCCCGATCCTGTTCGTGATGGCCGCGGCGAGCATCGTTCTCGGCGGCGTGGGTGCGGTAAGTCGAGTGGATCTGGACGGGGTGCTCGCGTACTCCAGCATCGGCCAGATCGGGTTCGTCGTGCTTCCGCTCGCGATCGCCGCGACAGTGCCAGGGGTGCGCGAACTCGGGATCGCGGCGGCGCTGATCTACGCGCTCAACCACGGCCTCGCGAAGGCGATGCTGTTCCTCGCGAGCGGCACGATCCGGGAGGCCATCGGCACGGTGCGCTTCGAGTATCTCGGCGGGCTCGCGCGCCGCACGCCGGTGCTCTCGGTCGGGTTCTTCCTCGGCGCGCTCGCGCTGGTCGGGATCCCGCCGCTGTCGGGCTTCTTCGGCAAGCTGCTCGTCTTCCGGACCGCCGCCGATGCCGGGGCCGTGGGGGGTCAGGGAGCGACGCTCGCGCTCGCCCTCGCGTTGGGCGGCGCGATCCTCACGGTCGCGTACTTCTCGCGCGCCTGGAACGAGGGGTTCTGGGGCACCCAGTCCGAGGCCGTCCGGACGGCGACGTACTCGCCGACGCTGGTGGCGGTCGTGATCTCGCTCGCCGCCACCCTCGTGATCGTCGGCGTCGGCTTCGATCCCGTGATGCGGGCGGCCCGCGCCGCCGCCGGTGCGGCGGTGGATCGAGGAACGTACGTCGAGAGCGTGCTGCCCGGAGGGTCGCCATGAGACGGTGGCCGGCGCTCGGGGTCGTGCTCGCGGTGCTCTGGCTGTTCGTCCGCGGGATCGAGCTCACCCCCGACCGGATCGCCGGCGAGTTCCTGATCGGGCTCGCGATCGGCGTCCCGGTCGCGTTCGTCTTCCGGCGGTTCTACGCCGAGGAGTTCGTGCTCGCGCGATCCCTCCGGATCGTCCCCTACGTCGGGCTCTACCTCGCGGTGTTCGTGAAGGAGCTGCTCGTGGCGAACGTCGACGTCGTCTATCGGGTGCTCTCGCCGTCGATGCCGATCGAGCCCGACGTGGTCGCCATCCCGCTGCGGGTCGAGTCCGACGTCGCGATCACCACGATCGCCAACTCGATCACCCTCACACCGGGCACGCTCACGATGGATTACGACGACGACACCAACACGCTCTACGTCCACGGCATCACCGGCCGCAATCGTGAGGGCGTGGTCGCCCCGATCCGGACGTGGGAGGACTACGCGCTCGTGATCTTCGGCGAGGACGCGAGCCCCGACGACGCACCGCCCGCCCCGCGGGGTGATCTGGGTGGCGACTGAGCTGCCGGCGTTCCTCGACCTCGCCATCACCGCGGGCCTCGTGATCGCGAGCGGCGTCACCCTGCTGGCGGGCTACCGGGTGATCCGTGGTCCGACCACACCCGATCGAGTGGTGGGGCTCGACGCCATCGGGACCAACGTGGTCGCGGTCGCGGTCCTGTTCGCGATCCGCACTGGACGGGGCTTCTTCGTCGACATCGGCCTCGTGCTCGCCATCATCGGCTTCATCAGCACGATCGCCGTCGCGCGCTACGTCTCGGAGGGAGACATCATCCAATGAACACGATCCACGCACTCCTCGTCACGCTCCTCGTCGCCATCGGCAGCGGATTCTTGCTCGTCGGCACGATCGGCCTGCTCCGATTTCCCGACGTCTACAACCGGATGCACGCCACCAGCAAGGCCACCACGCTCGGCGCGGCCTCGCTGTTCCTGGCGGGAGCGGTCTACTTCGGCCCACAGGAGGTCGGCGGCGCGGGGTTGACGTCGCTCGTGGGGATCGTCTTCCTCTTCCTGACGGTGCCGACCGGCGCACACGTCATCTCCCAGGCCGCCGAACGCATGGGCGTCGCGTTCCACGGCGACGCGTCGTGGCCGGACGACGACCCGAGAGACCCCGAACAGTGATCGCAACCGTATTGTACGCGAGCCCTGATGCGTTCGGATATCGGCCGCCGAACCGCCCGATCGACCCCCGTTTCGCATAAGCCATGTCCACCGAGTCCTCCCGCTCGACGATCCCGACCGCCGCCGTCCGCGACCGCCTCGCGAGTGTCGTGGCCCGTCCTCGCCTCGTCGTCGCGATCGTCACCCTCGCCGCGCTCGCCGTCCGGCTGTTCGGGCTCGGTGCGCGCGTCGCCCACCAGGACGAGGCCCGGGTCGCGTTCTGGGCGTACCGCTACATGGAATCCGGCGTCTACTGGTACCGCCCGATCGTCCACGGTCCGTTCCTGACGATCGTCGACAGTCACGTCTTCTCCGTGCTGGGGGCCTCGGACTTCACGATGCGCCTCGTGGTCGCCGTCGTCGGGGGACTGCTCCCGCTCACGGCGCTGCTCTTTCGCCGCCGGCTCCGGAACGGCGAGACGATCGCACTTGCCTTAGTGCTCGCCGCGAACCCGATCCTGCTCTACTACTCGCGCTTTTACCGGAACGACCTGCTGCTCGCGGGGTTCATGCTCGTCGCGTTCGGCTTCTTCGTTCGGGCGTACGACGACGATCGGGCCGCCTTCCTCCACCTCGGCGTCGCCGCGTTCGCGCTCGCGTTCACGACCAAGGAGAACGCCCTCGTCTACCCCGTCACGTGGGCCGGCGCGACCCTCCTGCTCTGGGATCACCGGCTGTTCCTCGACCGGGCGGGTGAGCGCGGCCTCCGGAACGCGATCTGGGAGCGGACACGGCGGACCGGCCGCTGGCTCCGAGGCTGGTGGCTCCACCTCGCGCTCGCGGTCGTGGAGTTCTTCGCGATCTTCGTGTTCTTCTACGCGCCGCGCGGCGAGGCCGCCCGGCCGGAGCCGACCCTCGGCGCGACGCTCGCCGATCCGACCCTGCTCCCCGATCTCGTCGGGGAGGCGGTTCTCGGGTCGTGGAACGCCTTCCTCGGCCAGTGGGGCAGCGGCAATCAGGAGTCGTACCTCTCGACCGCGGGCGCGCTCTGGCCGCCGCTCGAAACTGGCGCGCTCGCCCTCCTCGCCCTTGCAGTCGTGGGGTTCGTCGCCGATCGCTACGCCGGCGAGCACCCGCGCGACGCCGTGGCGTTCGGGGCGTACTGGGGTTTCGCGAGCGCGCTCGGCTATCCGGTGATCGTCGACAACCCGTTCCCGTGGGAGGTGATCCACGTGATCGTGCCGCTCGCGCTCCCGGCGGCGATCGGACTCGCGCTGGTGGGGCGGGTCGGCCTCGCGAGCCTCGCGGATCGGGACACGATCTCGGCGGTCGCCGCGGCCCTGGTCCTCCTTGCGGTCGCCGGCCAGGTCGGCGTGACCGCCTACGACACCTCCTTCGCCGAGCCACAGAGCCCCGACAACGAACTGGTCCAGTACGCCCAGTCCGGCAGCGAGATGAAGCCGCTGCTCGGCGACGTGCGTCGAGCCGTCGGAGCGAACGACGGCACCGACGTGCTCTACTACGGCGACGATCCCGACTTCGACGGCGACGAACTCTACGCGCCGAACCCCGGATCCCACGACACGCCGATCGCCGGGGATGAATGGTTCGAGCGCCTCCCGTTCGCGTGGTATCTCGAAGCCTACGGAGCGGAGACGAACAGCACGGACCGGCCGGCGACCGTGCGTGGGGCGGTGTCGAGCGGCGACCGACCGCCGGTCGTGATCGCGTTCAGCGAGTCGGCAGCCTGTAACGAGGAGTACGACAACGCCACCGACATCGATCGATTCCTCGACGGGTACGAGCGCCACGTGGTCGATCGGTTCCTCTACGACAGCGGCTGTACCATCAGCAGTATGGCAGTCTACGTCGACGAGGATCAGGCTACTGGGGCGTAGTTCGACTGCCGACTCTCGGAAGATGGAGCGCCGCCGAGTTACGTTTCCAACTGTTTGTCCCGTTCGAGAAGCCGTCTGAGCGTCACGCCTTCGAGCTTGGCGACGTACTCCCCGACATCGCTCTCGGCATCGAATCGGTACATCGGGCTGTCGCCGACGTTGCGGGTGTGTTCGACGACGCCGAGTTCCCGTAGCTCGTCGATGTGGTCGTAGACGGTGCTGCGCGCGACGCCGGCCAGCCGCGCGATGTCGCTCACGTTGAGGTCGGTCCCCTCCTCGCCGAGCAGCGCAGCGATGATTTTCACGCGCGCGCCCGACCCGAACAGGTGGGTGAGCGGCGTATTGTCGGCGTATGGTTCTGCGCTGGACCCAACCTCAGTTGCCATATTTACCCAGTATATGGGGCAACCCTATAAACCCTGCTTGATTCAGACTTCGTTAGTGTAGTTTGAATCGACATACTTATTTCAAATAGGCGTGAGGCCTGAATATGGACGGCCCGGAGATACGGAATCGAATCATCGAGAAACTGCTCCGCAAACGGGTCGTCGGTTCTCACAAGAAGCGAGTCGATACCGTCACGAACTGGCTACCGTCGCACGCTCAGGGCCGCGGCGAACAACTGATCCGGGAGATGATAACCGATCCGAACGTGCCGGTCGAAGCCTACGGTGGGAGTCGGGACAACGTTCGCCTGGCGAGCGTCGAAAGCGCCGTCGAATATCTCAAGCGCCACGACGGCAACGTTCCATTCGGGTTCGATTGACCGTTCTTTTCAGTCGAGTTCGCCACTCAGCGACTCGGCAACGCGTGCGCCGAGCCCGGATTTGTCGCCAGTGTACTCGCTCGCCTCGTTTTCGCGGACCACGAGCGCGCGCGTCTCGGCCTCGCCCATCACGCTCGCGTCGTTGGCGACCACGAACGCGAGCCCCGCCCGCGAGCGGATCCCCCGCGCGGCCGCGATCATCGCCTCGTCGTCGCCGCTCGTCTCGGTCTTGAACCCGACGATCGGGAGGTCGGGGTGGGCGTCCCGAACCGTGTCGATCAGCTTCGGGGTCGGTTCGAGATCGAGTGTCAGATTCTCTTGGCCCGATCTGATCTTCTCGGCGCTCCCCTCGACGGTGTAATCGCCGATCGCCGCCGCCGAGACGAGCGCGTCCGCCCCCTCGACGGACCCCTCGACCGCTGCCGTCATCTCCGCGGCGCTTTCTACCGGTTCGACCGTGGCGTAGGGAACGTCGTCGCCGTCGTGGACGAGCGTCACGTCCGCGCCGCGGGCGTAGCACGCGCGCGCGACCGCCTGGCCGGTCCTCCCCGACGAGCGGTTGGTCAGCACTCGCACGGGGTCGATCGACTCCGACGTGGGGCCGCTCGTCACCACCACGTGCCGGCCGGCGAGCGGCGTCTCGCCGGTGGCCCGTGCGGTTTCGAGAACGATCGCGTCCTCGGTCGCGATCTTCGCCTTGCCTTCCTCGATCCGGGGCGGGACGAACGCGACGCCCCACGATTCGACGCGCTCGATCGCGTCGAGTACCCCCGGATGGTCGTACATCGGCTCGTGCATCGCGGGCGCGACGACCACAGGGATATCGGCCCCGAGCGCGGTCGTCGCCGTAGTAGTGACGGGTGTGTCGTCGATCGCGCTCGCGACCTTCCCGACGGTGTTGGCGGTCGCGGGCGCGAGCAGGAGAACGTCGGCCCAGCCCTCGCGGCCGCAGAGTTCGACGTGCTCGATGCTCCCCGTGATCTCGGTCACGACGGGGTTGTCGGTCGCGAACTCGACGGCCCACGGATGGACGATCCCCTGGGCGCTCTCGGTCATCACGCCCCGGACCGCGGCTCCTTGACGACGCAGCTCGTGGGCAAGCTCGACAGTTTTCACCGCCGCGATCGAGCCGGTGATCCCGAGCGCGACGTTCACTCCGCGCAACATCCTCTGGATATGGGTCGCCTCGCGGTTTAAATCCGCCGACGGTGGCGTGACTCGCCATTCCGACTCCGATCGAAGTCCGCTCTCCAAGGACGACCGTAGAATCGAGATCAGCGAGTCTGGCGAACCGCGGCCACGCCGAGGACGGCGAGTCCGACGACACCGAGGAGAACGAGGACGAGCCGGGCGACGCCGAAGATCGAGGCGCTCGTCCCCTCGCTCTCGCCAGTCTCGGGCGGTGGGGTCGTCGAGCCGTTCGTGGCCGTGTCGTTCGACGGCGCGATCGTCTCCGGCGTGTCGGTGGTCGTCGGCATACCGGTCGTCGTCGGCGAGGTAGCGTTCGTCGGCGGATCGCCCACCGCGACGTCGCTCGCCGTCGTCCCGTCAGTCGTCGTGGTGTTCGCTGTCACGTTGCCGGGTGGCGTCGCCGTGGTGTTCGCTGTCACGTTCTCCGTTGTGGTGCTCACCGTCGGCGGCGACGCGACCGGCGTCAGCGTTCGCTGGACCGACGGCGACGCGCCGGCCGACACGTTCACCGATCCGCCGGATGCGCCGGGGACGGCCGCGAGCGGTGCGAACGTTCCGAACTCCGTGATGTTGGGGACCGTCACCGTGCTCGACGACGCGTCGATCGTGGCTCTGTCGACGTCCGCCCAGAACTCGCCGTCGTTGCGGTACACCACGACCGACGAGCCGTTGGGGTTGTCGTACCCCATCGTCAGCGAGACTTCCGATCCCGCACCGCCGGTGCCCGTCGTCTCGACGAACGTCCCGAGGCTACGGGTGTCCTGAGGGATCTCGGGTGGGTCGGTCGTCGAGCGGAGACCGACGTTCCGCTCGGTGAAAGAGACCGTCGTGACCGCGAGTCGGAGGTCAGTGACGGTGTTCGTGCCGCCGTTGCGGAGCGAGTAGTAGTCCCACCGGGAGTTGTTCCGAGCGGCGTTGTCGACCACCGTGTTGTTCGGGCTGTCGCGCTCGAAGTGGATGCCCCACTTGTTCTCGACCGCGACGTTGCCCCGAAGCGTGTTGTTCTGGCTCTGGCCGCCGATCGCCATCCCGAGCCCGTTCGCGTACGCGGTGTTGTCGACCAGCCGGTTTCCGGTCGCCCGTGCGAGCTTGATCCCCTCGGTGTTGTTGTTCGCGATCGTCCCCCTGATCGTGCTGTCCACGACGCCGAGGTAGAACACGCCGACCGTCCAGTTGCTCGTCTGGATCCGCCGGACGGTGACGTTCTCGACCGCGCGCGCGGTCCCGTTGGCGTGGATCGCGTGGCCCGACCCGCTCCCCTCCAGCGTGTGGCCCGCGCCGTCGAGCGTCACGTCGCTCGCCGCGATCGTGATGCAGTTGCCCTCGCCGCCGGTGACGTTTGCGGTCAGGACGTACTCTCCCGACGAGTCGATCGTTCGGCACGAGTCGACGCCGACCGTGCCGTTCCCCGCGCTCTGCGCACCCGCCACACCGACCAGTGTCCCGGCCGCGAGCAGCGCCACGACCACGACGCCGACGAGCAGCGCACGGTGGTCGTCCGTCCCGTCATCGCCGAAACCCCAGAGTGAGCCCATCAGTCGTCGCGTTCGTACAGATCGGGTGCGTATGTATCTCCCGGTATCGCGCGCACGGACCGTGGAACGATGTCGCGCGAATCGCCGACCGGAAGCCGCGTCACTCCCCGGAAATCGGGAGGGGGAACGCTTACGGGGCGGCGGCGCGAGGCGTTGTCGTGGATAGCGTCGAAGTCAGCACCGTGGTCTATCTGCCGCCCGAGGAGACCTACGGGTTCCTCCTCGATTTCCCCGGCTACGCGAACTACTCCGAGTACCTCACCGGCGTCGAGAATCGTGGCGACGGCTCGCCCGGCACGATCTACGACCTCCACTTCGCGTGGTGGAAGCTCACCTACACGGCCCGCTCGCGCGTCACCGAAGTCGATCCGCCGAACCGGATCGACTGGCGGATCGTGAAGGACATCGACGCCCGTGGCCGCTGGACGGTCGAGCGCGTCGACCGGGCGGGGCGCGAGCACGCCTCGGAGGTCCGCCTCCGGATCGAGTTCGACGCCGACTCGGTCGACCCGAGCGGGCTCGATCTCCCGCGCCTCGTCTCGCTGTCGTGGGTGGTCGAGAAGGTAAAGCCGCTGATCGAACGCGAAGCCGAGCGCGTGGTCGAGCGGATCGTCGCCGACATCGAGGGCGAGTCTCGACCGGTTGATCTAACGGTCCACGCGACCCCCGACGACGTTTGAGGCCGCTCTCGGTCGAACGATGCACGGACCAGTCACACTTTTTTGACCGAGGGCGGATACTGTACGTAGCGAACGAATCGACGGACTCGAACGCCAGCGAGGACACCGAGGGAGTTCATGTCGACCGAAGACCAGGCAGAACACGAGGACGAGGCGACCACGGAGCGGATCCGGCCGTTCGACGAGGACGCCCGTGACCTCGCGGCGACCGCCATCGACGTCGCGGAGCGCCTGACCACGACCCGCGAGTTCGTGCTCCTCGGCGACCAGCTCGCGTGGCGCGAGGAGTCGCTTCCGCCGGAACAGCTCCGCCAGGCGGCCGCCGAGGGCGACGACGCGGCGATCGAACGCGCCGCCCGGAACCAGGCGATCGACAACGGGCCGTACGTGAAAGCGAGATGGGAGGCGATGCGTTCCGTGGACCGCCATGATCTGAACGAGGGGCATCTGGTGTCCGCCGTCGTGTTCGCCGTCTTCGTCGCCCTGCTGTCCACGGGCGGTGTCTCGTGGGCGGCGGTAGCGTTGCCGATCGGGCTCGTCTGCGCGTACGCCGCCTACAGGCTCTATCACGCGTTCCGGACCCACGGATCACGGCCGAGAGCGTTCGTTCTCGGGGTCGAGACGGACCCGGTTTCGGTCGAAGTCGTCCTAGACGATCGCGAACCCGAGGCGGTGGCGCTCTGGCATCTCCATCGGGAGTACGCCACCGGTTCGATCTCCGAAGAGCTCCACGAGGCGGCGACGAAGCGCGTGCTCCGTCACTACGGCACGCCCTCGTGACCGCACTGTCGGCACGTTCGGAGAAGACAGCCACTCGTTCAGGGGAGTTTCGGCTACTCCCGTCGGTCTCGGTGCCGGTTCGGCCGATCACCCGTAGGTCGCGTCCCACCGGGTCGCCTTCCGGAGATTGCCGCAGTCGTTGCACTTCACCCGACCCATCGTGTCCATCGCGTTGTCGAGGGTCTCGCAGTTCGCACAGAAGTAGCCGTACTTGTGCTCCTCGTCGAAGTCGGGCTGAGTGTAGCTCGTGAAGAAGGGGCCCTTCGAGCCGCGCTCGATCTCCTCTTCGTTGACGTACATCTCCTGACCGTCGGGGGTCGTCACGGGTCCCTCGGCGATGTCGGGTCCGGGATCGGCCGCGACGGTGCCGGCTTTCATGTAGATGTTCTCGCGGTAGGTCTCGTCGTCGATGGTGACTTCGTCCGTGTCGACCATCTCGAACTCGAAGTCCTCGTAGAAGTCGTTGCCCTCCGCGTTGTCCTCGATGACCTTCGCGCGGAGCTGGGCCGCCCCCATGTCGAACAGCGCCTCCCGGGTCGCCTCGAACAGCTCGGTTCCGACCCCGCCGCCGCGGTAGGCCGGATCGACGTGGAGCCAGAGCAGGTCGCCGTTGCCGCCCTCGGCCACGAGATCGCTTTCGGAGAACCCTCGGACCTCGCCCTCGTCCTCGGCGACGAGAATCAGCGCGTCGGGCTCGTCGATCGTCGTCCCGAGGCTCTCGTCGTCGTACCACTCGGTGATCGCGCTCTCGATCGCCCGGGGGCTGAGCGAGTACGACGCCTCCATCGAGTCCCGCGCGATCCGTCTGATCGCTTCGCCGTCGTCGCGGGTGGCTTCACGGATCTCCATGCGACCGCTTCGACGGTCGCGGGCATAAACCCCGGTGCCGATCGGCCGCCGTCGCGTGGTCACGGCGGACGGCTGTGGATCACTCCCCGTAGAACGCCTCCGGGCCGTGATCGTCCTGCCAGGCGAACGCGAACAGCCGACGGGTCGGCACCCGCGCGAGGTTTCGTCCGTCTGTGCTCTCGCCGGTCGCGCCGTTCCACCGCGTTCCGTCGCCGTCGAACGCGTGCGGGTCGTCGGTCGACGTGAACGCGTATCCGGGGCTCTCGAACGCGGCCATCCCGTCCGGCGTGGCGAACACCACGATCGGTAGGTCGCCAATCGTTACCGTGACGACCCCGCTTTCGGTCGTCGCGTCGTCGGTGGCCTCGTCTTCCGGCCCTCGTGCGTTCTCGCGGTCGGCGTCGGCCCCGACGACGCGCGAGCGCGGGACGCCGAGGGCCGTTCCGTCGCGCTCGATCCCGAGCACGATCTCCTTGGGGGCGAGGTCGTCGCGGCCCCACTCGCGCGAGCCGTCGCCGCGGTGGGCCGCGAGCCCGAACCCGTCGCCCGCGAAGTATCGCTCGTAGGGGGCGGCGTCGTACTCGATCGGGGCCATCTCGGGGCCGTCGCCGCTCGCCTCGCTCCGGCCGCCCGGCGGCACGAGCACCCCTCCACCCCTGTGATCCCGACGAAACCGCTCGACGGTGGTCACGCTTGCGGGGAGCACGGTGAGCGCCCGCCCCTCGAACTCGCCCGCGATACACTCGCCGAGCGACTGCTTCCACTCGGAGTCGGTCTCGCGGTCGTAGAGCACGAGGTCGTCGTCGGCGAGCTTGCCCGACACGCCGAAAGACAGCACGAGGCTGTCTTTCGAGCCTCCGCTCGTGTCACTCTCGGAGACCCCGAACTCCAGGGCTCGTCCGTCCACGGTTCGGTCGTAGACGACCGCGCTCGCACACAGCGGGCACCACGTCACCGCGATCGGCCGTCCCGCGACCTCGTCGTTGACGATCTCGTGGTAGTGGAGGATCCCGAGCGGGTACGCCCGAGCGGGCGCGCCCTCGAAATCGATCACGATGGCCTCGTCGTCCGGGTCACCGTCGTAGGTTTCGGCGAACGCGGGTTCGTCGATGCTCGGGATCGCGTCGCGCGGCACGACATCGCGGACGTTCATGGCCGGCGTAGGGAGCCATCGATGAAAACACCACGCCCGCCCCGTGAGGCGCAAAAGATTAGAAGAGAGATATTTCGATCGTGGAGCGGGATGACCGATCCACCGAACGACGGTGTCGTAACGCTAAAGGGTCGAACATTCGTCTAGACGACTAACATGAACATCGTACGAGGATTTCGGAGGGGATCACGTTGGGTGTCGAGGTAAGGGAGTCGCCGGTCTCGGCCGAAGCGTTCGAGGCGATGGAGGCGTTCGTCGGCGATTACCTCGCGGCCAGCGTCAACAACGAGGAGGAGGGTGGCCGGATGCGGTGGTACCCGTGGCATTCGGCGGCGTACCGGTTCAACCACATCCGAAACGTGGTCGCGATCGCCACCGAGATCGCCGAAGCCGAGGGCGCGAACGTCGACGTGGTCCGGGTGGCCGCGTTGTTCCACGACGTCTCGAAGCTCGAAGCCGAACAGGACTACCACGCCGAGGCGGGCGCACGCGTCGCACGCGAGTACCTCGACTCCCAGGGCGAGTACCCCGATTCGTTCGTCGAGGAGGTGTGTACGGCGGTCGCGGATCACTCCTACCAGGGCCCGCTCGGCGAGCTCCCGCTCGAAACCCGGTGTCTCATCGAGGCCGACCTGCTCGACAAGGTGGGGGCGAACGGCGCGATACTGCTGGTGCTCCGGATGGGCTACGAGTCCCGAACCCACATGGACGCCGCCGAGATGGTCGATCGGGTGACCGAGCGCGGCGAGAGCGTGGCCTCGCGGGTCGAGAGCGACGAGGCCGTGAGCATCGCCCACCAGCGCCGCAAGCGGGTGACGTGGCTGCGCGAGTGGCTCGAAGACGAGGTCGCCGGGATGGACGTCGACGGCGAGGAGTGAGCCGCCGAGCTCACGCGAGCGATCCGCCGAGCACCGACGTCGCCTCGCCCAGGAAGACGAGTCCGAACACCGCGAGCACGAGCGCGCTCGCGTAGGCTATCGTCGGCCCGACGCCGGTCGCCCGGCGTTCGGCCGCAACGAGGGTCGCCGGAAACCCCACGATCCAGACCACGATCCCGGCGAAGAAGCCGACGAGGAGCGTCGGGCTTCCCGTAGAGACCACGAGCACGCCCGAGAGCGCCTCGCCGATCGACGGCAGCGCCGCGAGCACGTCGATCCGGCCCGGTTCGAGCAGGCCGACGCCGACGGTGAGCCAGAAGACGATCTGGTAGGGGTTGGTGAGCGCGAGCACGAACGCCTTCCGGAACCCTCGCGAGCCCTCGGGGGCCGCCTCCGCGGTCGAAGCGGTCGCGTCCCGCGCCGCGGTGTAGGCGAAATAGAGCATCAACGCACCGCCGACCGCGAACGCGAGGCCGCGCACGACCGGGAACCGCTCGACCACCGCGACCGCGCCGAACAGGGCAAGGACGAAGAAGCAGGCGTCCGCGGTCAGCGCGCCGAGTCCCGCCCAAAAGCCCGCGGTCCACCCCCTGAGAACGCTCTCCTCGGCGATGATCGCGTTCATCGGGCCAGGCGGCGCGGCGATCGCCAGTCCGAACACCGCGCCGGCGAGCACCGTCGTCACGGCTTCGAGAACCGCCATCGGCTACGCTCGTCGGATGGCCCGATCGAGACTGTTCGCGAGACCGACGCGTGCAGGCGTCTTCGGCGTCATCGTCCCGTGTACGACGGTCGGCGTGAATAAGGTGTTCATCGTGTTGATACGTGTCAACGCGGTTCGGTCGCCCGAGCGAGAGAGGAGTGAAGAGCCGGGGACCGTGCCCACGGTGGCGTCAGCCGTCGTGGGCGGCTCTCCGGTGCGCACGAGTCCGAAGACACCGTCGCCATCGAAACGCGGCCGAGTCACGTCGGCGGGCCCGACGAGCCGACCATCGTGGCTGCTCCGAAGGCAATCCACTATCGTCTCGGTCGACTCCCGCAGTTATTCCTCGTGCTGGCTCTCGAACCCGGAGTACGGGCTGCGATGGGTGTTCCGGATCAGATCCTCGTCCGAAACCCCGAGGCCGAGCTCGTCCAGCTCCTCCCCGATCCGGCTGAGATCGTCGCCATCGACGCCGATCGCGCGGACGAGCACGTTCGCCTCGCCGGTCATCACTTCCTGTACCTCCACGACACCGGGGACGTCGGCTGCCGCCGCTGCGAGCTCCTCGCGTTCCGGAATCGGAGCCGTACAGACGATGAGCGTGTACAGTTGGAATCCCGCGGCCTCGTAGTCGACGTCCGCGTGGTAGCCGCTGATCACCTCGTCCGATTCGAGTCGCTGGATGCGGTTCCGAACGGTGCTCGCCGACACGTCGAGCGACGCTGCGATGTCACTCGACGAGGTGTGCCGCCCGTCCTCCTGGAGCGCATGCAGTATCCGTCCATCCAGGGCGTCGAGGTCACGGATCGCCATTCACCCCTGCGTTCGCTACCCTCGCCATTAACACTGTCCACCGAGTTCTATCAGAACAGCAGTTGCGAGATACTCTCACATCGATCCGATACGACGGTACATGTGCTCCCGGACGATCGCTGCTTTCTAACGTGTGGAGCGAGAAACGAGTCGCACCCATAGTCAATGAACGCAACCGAGATCGGTGTCCGGCTCGTTGCCGGTGTCTTGCTCGTCCTCGCGAACGGGTTCTTCGTCACCATCGAGTTCGCCCTCACCCGTGCGCGACAGTACTCGGAGTCGGCGTTCGTCGAGCCAGGTGTTCGCGGTCTCGAACGCGCGTGGGCGATGACCGAGGAGCTCGAGATCTACCTCACGGGTTGTCAGGTCGGGATCACCGCGGCCAGCGTCTCGCTGGGTATCGTGGCCGAACCGGCGCTCGCGGCGATCTTCGAGCCGCTGTTTAGCGGGACGGTTCTCGCGTCGATCGGCGCGGGCGTGCTCTTGGCGTTCCTCATCGTGAGCCTGGTACACAAGGTCTATGGCGAGCAGACCCCCACCTACCTCGGCGTCGAGCGCTCGAAGCAGGTCTGTCGGTACGGCGCGACCCCGCTGTACTGGTTCACGCGGAGCATCCGACCGATCCTCGATCTCGGTGATATAGTCGCGAAATGGACGCTCAAACTGTTCGGCGTGGAGATGACCGGCGCGTGGCTCGAATCAGAGGTCGACGTGATCGAGGGCCGTGCGGATCTCCACCGCCAGCTGGGATCGGTGCTCGCCGAGGGCGACCTTCCCGAGGAGCGCCACGAGGAGGTGATGAACGCGTTGGCTGTGGGTGAGATGACCGTTCGGAACGTCATGGTGCCGCGCGAGGAAATCGCCGCGCTCTCGACCGAGAACACACCCGCGGAGAACGTCGCAATCGTCGAGGACAACCCCCACCTCCGGTTCCCGTTGTTCGGCGATGACGACGGTGATCTCCGTGGGATCGTCTATCTGGCGGAGCTCACCAACCACTTCGAGGCGTTCCGGGACGGCGAGACCGGGATCGAGGAGATTGCCGCGCCGCCAATGACGCTGCCGGCCGACGAGGAGGTCAGCGACGCGATCGACCGGTTCCAAGACGAGAATCAGGAACTCGCGCTCGTGACAGAGGACGGCGAGATCGTCGGCCTCCTCACCGCCACCGACGCCTTCGAGGAGGTCATGGGCGAGCTCGAAGACCCCATCGATGTCTACGATCAAGCACGGAACCGGGAGAACTCGCTGGGCATCGATTCATCAGGTGATCCGACGTGATCGAGACCTCCGGAGTCCGACGGTTTCGCGTATCGAGTGACACGATGCCTTCGACCCGATCGTTCACGGGGCTATGGCGATGAACCCGACCGAGCTCACCATCCGACTCGTCGCGGGGGTCGCGTTGATCCTCGCCAACGGCTTTTTCGTCGCCATCGAGTTCGGCCTGACGCGCGCCCAGCAGTACACCGAATCGGAGTTCGTCGAACCGGGGGTTGCCGGTCTCGAACGCGCGTGGGAGATGACCGAGAGCTTGGAGATCTACCTGACTAGCTGTCAGGTCGGGATCACCTCTTCGAGCATCGCGGTCGGTATCGTGGCCGAGCCCGCGCTCGCAGCCATCTTCGAGCCGCTGTTCGGCGGGACGGTTCTCGCGTCGTTCGGTGCGGGAGCGATTCTCGCGTTTCTCATCATCAACCTCCTCCATCTCACCCACGGGGAGCAAGCACCGACCTATCTGGGGGTCGAGCGCTCGAAGCAGGTGTGTCGGTACGGCGCGACGCCGCTGTACTGGTTCACGCGGATCACCTGGCCGGTCATCACGTTTGGAGATGGGGCGGCGAAGTGGACGCTCGGGCTGTTCGGCGTGGAGATGACCGGCGCGTGGCTCGAATCCGGCGAGGACGAGGTCGAGGGGCGTGCGGACCTCTACAAGCGCTTCGAATCGGTGCTCGACGAGAGCGACATCGACGACGAACGGCGCGAGGAGGTGATGAACGCGCTCGTCGCCGGCGACGCACCGGTACAGGGGATCATGATCCCGCGCGAAGACATCGCCGCGCTGTCGACCGAGAACACCTTCGAGGAGAACCTCGTGATCATGGAGGACCACTCACGGTCTCGCTACCCGCTTCTCGGGGAAGACGAGAACGATTTCCGCGGGATCGTCTACCTTCCCGCGATCACGAACAACTTCGATGCCCTCCTGAACGACGAGATCGGCATCGAGGCGGTCGCTGCGCCGACGATGACGCTACCGGCCGACGAGGAGATCAGCGACGCGGTCGACCGGTTCCAGGCCGAAAACCAGGAGCTCGCGCTGGTCGAGGACGGTGGAGAGATCGTCGGACTGTTGACCGCAACCGATGCCTTCGAGGAGGTCATGGGCGACATCGAGGATCCGATCGACGAGACACAGAGAACCGAACGCCGGAGCAGCCACGGGCGGTCAACGGGGTCCTGACCAGTAACGAATCCCCACAGCGTGATATTGCAGTACGGAACCCGTCCTGCATTCTGTCTCGATGGCCCGAGTACGAAATCGCCCGACACCGACCCACCAACGACCGTCTCCACGAGAACGAAGTCGTTAGACGCCTTTCCCCATCAGGTGGCTCCGGAGGATGTCGTCCTCCTTGTTACCGGTGGCGGTGTTCATGAGCACCACCGTGTCGTCGCTCTCGAACTCGTCCCGCTCGGCGAGCTCCCACGCACCGCTCGCGGCCGCCGCGCAGGTCGCGCCCATCTCGATCCCCTCGTGCTGGGCCACCGTGATCGCGCTGTCGAGGATGTCCTCGTCGGGGGTCGCGACCGCGCCGCCCTCCGACTCGCGGAGCGCGTCGAGGATCAGCGGGCTCGCCCCGGGGTCGGGAATCTCGATCCCGCCACAGATCGTGTCGGGCGTATCCCACGTCTCGTGGATCGCGTCGCCCTCGTTCCACGCCTCGACGATCGGCGCGCAGCCGCTCGACTGGGCGGCGTACATCGCGGGCAGGTCGTCGGTGAGCCCGAGGTCGTGGAACTCCTTCGCGCCCTTGTGCATCCCGACGAGGCCTACACCGCCGCCGGTGGGGTAGACGATCCGGTCCGGGACTGCCCAGTCGAGCTGTTCTGCGATCTCGTAGTACATCGTCTTCTTGCCCTCGTGGCGGTACGGCGTCGTGAACGAACTCGTGGAGTACCAGTCCTCGCCTGCCATCGCGTCGGCGCAGGCCGCGGCGGCGTCCTCGAAGCGGCCCTCGACCACGGTCATGTCGCCGCCGTGGACGTTGATCATCGCCTTGTTGACGAAGTTCGCCCGTGAGGGGACGAACACGTGCGAGTCGAGGCCCGCACGGGCGGCGTACGCCGCGGCCGACTGACCGGCGTTGCCAGCCGACGTGAGCACGATGTCGCTCGCGCCGTGTTCGCGCGCGGCCGACACCGCGAGCGCGTGGCCGCGGTCCTTGAACGAGCCCGTCGGGTTCCGGCCCTCGTCCTTGATGAGTAGTCGTGAGACGCCGAGTTCGTCGGCGAGCGCGGGACACTCGATCAAGGGGGTGGTACCCTCGTCCATCGTCACCGCCGCCGCGCGCGGGATCGGGAGGAGTTCCTCGTAGCGCCACTGGCCATCGAACGGCCTGGCGTCAAGGTCCGTCTGTGTGAGATCGAGCTCCGCGTAGTCGTAGCGTGGATTGAGGATGCCACCGCACTCGGGACAGTCGTGAGTCACCGACTCGGCGTCGAACCGCTCGCCGCAGTCGGTGCATCCGAGCCCGTCGAACGCCGCGGTCGTCTCCATACGCTTCGGAGCATCGCCGGCGACAAATGGGTTCCCGTCCGCTCATCGTTGTCGACGAAACCGACCCGAATCGGTATCGCCAACACTACTCCGAGTCGCCAGTCTCGATACGGCTTCCGAGACCGCACTGTTGCCGACGCAAGTGAGAACCGCAAGCCACACGCCTCCCCAGCCGACTGCGCTCCTCGCTCGCTTCGCTCGCTGTGGTGCTCATCCCTCGCACGAGAGTTGCACGGCGCTCCGCCGGAGCGCCGCGCAGCCGTGCGCCAACCGCACGGTTGTGTCTCCAGTTCGTGACACGCCGTCCGGACCGATGGGAGGCGTTTTGTTCCCGGCGGTCGGAGCCGATCCATGACCCGGGTCATCGTCGTCGGCGGCGGGCTCGCGGGCCTGGTCGCGGCCCGTCACCTCGGCCGCGCGGGGATCGACGTCCAGATGTTCGAGCGCCGAGAGGCGGTCGGCGGCCGCGTTCGGAGCCGCCACGAGGACGGGTTCGTTCTCGATCGTGGCTTCCAGGTGTTGTTCACGGCCTACCCCGCCGCGAAGCGCGAACTCGATCTCTCCTCCCTCGACCTCCGCGAGTTCACGCCCGGCGCGACGATCGCGCGGCCGGGACACCGAACCACCCTCGCCGACCCGCTCCGCGATCCCGGCTCGCTCACCGAAACGCTGTTCAACCGCGATCCCACGCTCTTCGACAAGCTCCGGGTGCTCTCGCTCCGCCGCGAGTTCGGCGAACGGGACGAGGCCGACCTGTTCACGGGCGAGGACCGATCGATCCGCGCACTCCTCGCCGATCGGGGATTCTCGGAGCCGTTCGTCGAGCGGTTTTTCGCCCCCTTCTACGGCGGGATCACGCTCGATCGGAGCCTCTCGACCTCGGCCGCGGTGTTCGGCTACACCTTCCGGATGCTCGCCGAGGGATCGATCGCGATCCCCGCCGACGGAATGGGCGCGATCCCCGCACAGCTCGCCGACGCCGCCCGCGACGCCGGAGCCGAAATCGCGCTCGATACGCCGGTCGAGACGATCGAAACCGATGGTTCGGCCGGTGAGAACGTTGCCTCGAACAGCGGCGCGACCGTCGAGACCGATAGCGAGACCCACACGGCGGACGCGGTCGTGGTCGCCACCGATCCACGGGCCGCCAGGGACCTCACCGGCGTCGCGTCGATCCCGACCGACGCCCGCGGCTGCGTGACCCAGTACTTCTCCTTCCCCACTCACGACGCGCTCGACACCGGTCGGAAACTCCTGCTCAACGCCGAAGAGGACGGCCCGAACCACGTCGCACCGCTTTCGGCGGTGGCCTCCGAGTACGCTCCCGAGGGCCGGGAACTCCTGAGCGCGACCTTTCTCGGCAATCCCGACGAGAGCGACGACGAACTCGCCAGACAGGTCGAGCGGACGCTCGCAGCGTGGTACCCCGAGCGACGCTTCGACGACCTCGCCCATCTCCACACCGACCGGATCCCGTTCGCTCAGATCGCTCAGCCGCCTGGCTTCTATCGCGACACGCCGGCCGTCGACGCTCCGGATGGATCGGTCTATCTCGCCGGCGATCACACCCGGTGGTCGTCGATCCACGCCGCGATGGACAGCGGTCGCGCGGCCGCCCGCGCGGTCCTCGACTCAGAGTAGCTCCCGGAACGCACCCAGGGGAGGGAATTCGACCGTCTCCTCCGCGTCCTCGTCGCGGACCACGGGCCGGAACCGATCGATGTCGGTGACCAGCGGCGAGCGTTCGAGCGTTCCGCGACCGTGGCCACCGTTGACCGCGACGCCGCCCGCGAGCCGGGTGAACGCCGGGAGAACCAGCACGTCCGCGCCGCAGTAGACGCCGTTGCCGAGGAGATAGCAGGGCCAGTCGTCGCCCTCGATAGCGATCTTCGGGTGGTCGTGACCGACGACGTATCGCTCGGCCTCGCGCTCGGGCGGTTCGTGGCCGTGGAGAATGGTCGTTTCTCCCGCAGAGAACGCGGCCGGGGCCGGGCCGTCCCAGACCCCATCGAGCATCGTATCGTGGTTGCCCGATGTGATGACCAGCCGTGCGCCAGCCTCCTCGACGCCTGCTTTGACCTCCCGAAACGTCTCGCGCGCCGCGGCCGGAACGTGTGAAAAGGCGTGGAGCACGTCGCCAGCGAGGACGACCGTCGCGGGCGAAAACCGCTCGCACAGCGCGCCGATCCGCGACGGAACGTCGGTCTCGGGGAGCGGCACCTCGACGTTCGCGCTCGCGCCGCGCCCGAGATGGAGGTCCGCGAGCACGAGCGTATCGCTCTCGGGGAGGTGGACCGCCCGGTCCGCGAACGCCACGTCCATCACCCGGCCTCCGGGCGCGAAACGGATAGCCCCGACGAACGGATGCGACTCGTTACCGCCTTTCGTCACACTCTTATTACAATTGCTAGTGTGTCACACTATGTGACGACCACCGATCCGTTCGGTCGCGCCATCCGCGACTTCCATCGCGGCGAACAGGACGAACCGCTGATCGATCGGGACGGCGCGACGACCCGTGACCACCCGATCGAGGAGTTCTACTTCGGCGAATTCGACCCCGAGAGCGACGCGGGCGCGTGGCGCGCGTCGTGGCTCGACGGACCGCTGCTCGACATGGGTGCGGGCCGGGACGCGCTCTACTTCCAAGAACGCTTCGAGACAGTCGCCATCGAACCGTCGGCACACCTCGTGGCAACGATGCGCGAGCGCGGCGTCCGCGACGCCCGCGTCGGGGACATGTTCGCGCTCCGCGAGACGTTCGACCGCGACCGGTTCGGGTCGGCGCTCGCCATCGGCACCCAGGTGGGGCTCGCGGGATCGATGCAGGGACTGCGCCGGTTTCTCGGTGACCTCGCGTTCGTGACGACGCCCGACGCGAGCGCGGTGCTCGACGGCTACGATCCCGACTGGGAGGGCGAGGACCTGCTCGGCTACCGTTCCGACCCGACCCCAGGCCTCGCCCACCGGGTGCTGCACTTCGAGTACGGGGACGAGGTGGGCGAAACACTACATTTCCGCCTGTTCAGTCCCGATCGTGTCCGCGAGGCGGCCGTCGGTACTGGCTGGAGCGTCGCCGAAGTCCGAACCGACGCCGGCTACTACCGCCTGGCGCTGACGAAGGCGTAGTTTGGGATCGTGGAACACCCGTTCGACCGCGCCCGCGACGCGCTACCCGGCGTGTTCTTTCGCGGTCGTGTACGCCTCGCGCACCCGGCGAAACTCCTCGTGATCGCCGCCGTGATCCGGATGGACCTGCTTCACCTTCTCGCGGTAGGCCGTCTTGACCTCGGCGACGCTCGCGCCTGCCGGGAGGCCGAGCACCCCGAAGGCGGCGTTCGCAGGATCGACTCCGGTGCCTTCGTCGAGTGCGAGATCGGGGGTGTCGAACGGCAGTCGCGAACCGAGATGAACACCGGGGAGTTCGTGCTCGACGAGAACGGCGTGCGTCTCCGCACGCTGGATCCGGTAGTACGCCCGTGCGTCGAACGTGATCGCGACGTCATGCTTCGGGAGATAGAAAGCAACCGCCTCGCCACAGACCGGATGCTCCTCGGCGAACGGCTCGTCGATCGACTGGAGATACTCGCGGATCTCACGCCGGCGCTTTCCCTCGCCGGTGAGCCGCGCCGAATGCCGTACTGTGGTCGGGAACAGTCGCGCGCCGACGACGAACACGCTCGCGACGACCACGATGGAGCCCAGGGCGAGGATCGCGCTGAGAACCAACCACTCGGACAGCAGGGCGGTCACCGCTTCTGACACGCCCGACGGTAGGCGTCGCCGACTAATAAGCGACTCGACGGGTGTTCGGATCGATGAACTCAACCTATACAGTACCCTGAATTGTGGTTGTTCTACGGTCTTATGTTTTGAAGTATACTATTCCGCAGTTCTGGAAACGTCGAACAGTCATCTAAACATCAATTGAAGCGACACTCCAGCGGGCGGAGAGCGTTGGCCGGATTCGTGGCCGCAAATCGGCGATTCGCGGCCGCGAAATCCACTCGGTGTTTTATATTCCCCCCTTTCCTTACCCCGGATCACCGTGGCAGCTCTCCCGGACTGGATTGACAGTCGCATCGACAGAAACCTCGACAACTCGCTGACGCAGCGCCATGTAGTTGCGACGATGTTGGACGCGGAGCGGCCGTTCTTCTCCGCCCGACAGGTTCAGTCGCGGGTGAAACCGGACATCAGCAAGGCCACGGTTCGAAACCGATTGAACGAGCTGCGGGAGCTTGATATCGTGGCCACAGAAGCGTACCCCGAATCGGAGACTCTGTACTACATCGACTATCCGGAATCGAACTGGCCGCTTTCCCCGGAAGGACAGCGTGCTCTCACTATGGAGTCTCCGCTCGATCGCCTCTCCATGCGCGGGTTTCTCACGATGCAGGAAACGGCAGGTATCAGAACGCTGGTCCTCGCCGGCTATCAGTTGACGTTACTCCTGCTGGCGCTTGGAGCCGTCCTTTCGGTGCTCGGGCTTGACGTTGTTTTCGGGAGCGGTATCCCTCTTTGGGGGACAGCATTCAACGTGCTCGCGGTGAGCACCCTTACCCTCGTCACTGAACGGGCGGTCTCGTGGGTTCGGTCACGGTACGGGCGGCTGAACCCGCTCCCAAGCGCATAGACAGACAGACGACTGATGCCACACGATCATCATGAGTTCGAACGAATCCAAACCTAGACCTGGTCCAGAGCTACTGAACGAGCGTACCCTTTCGGGCATTTTCGTCCACTTGCTCGGATTTCTGACGGTAGTCGTTGGCCCCGGATTGATCTATTTGATCTCCGACCACGACTTCACCCGAGCGAACGCGCGAAACGTGTTGAACTGGTATCTGACAATTCTCGTCCTCACGCTCGTTGCGTTTGGTGTCTTTCTACTCGGCGCGGACACGATGACTATTGGCGGGAACACTATGGAGTGGTCGCCGCTGCCAGGCTCTCTCGGAAGCGCGTTCGGGATCGTCGGTGGTCTCCTGCTGCTCCTCGCCATTCTCTCGTGGATGGCGACGTTCTTCTTCATGTTGTTCGCCACGTTCAAGGCGATCACCGGGACCGCGTGGGAGTATCCCTTCGCCAGGGAACTAATCGGGAGTGAGAGGGGGTAGTCGCCGTGTCTGACGAATCCGGGTTCTCTATCGACGGTCCGAACACGTTTCGGGGAGCGGTCCTGCTGTTGGTCGTCGGCCTCGCGGCGTCCGGCTACGGAGCCTACGACTACCTCCAGCAATCCGACGCGGTCGAGAACTCGGTCGAGGTCGACGCCGAAATCACCGAGGTCGGGGTCGAGTCCGTCTCGTCTAGCAGTAGTGGCGGTGCCGATTTCACGCCGACAGTCCAGTTCGCCTACGAGTATCAAGCGACCTCGTACACGAGTACGAACGTCTTCCCCGCGGAGATCACCAGGAACTACGACACGGAGGATGCGGCCCGGTCCGTTCTCGATGACTACGAGACGGGCGAGACAGCCACCGCATACGTCGCCCCCGACGACCCGGGGAACGCGTTTCTGAAAAACCGGACGTCGAACTCGCCACTGCTGTTCGTCGGAGTCGGTTTGGTCTTCGCGGTGGTTGGCGGCCTCTCTGTAGTGAACCGCTATCGTGGCAGGTGACCGACCACACCGGGTATCAACTCCAAGTGCCCACACGGCCAGCCGTTCGTGACTCGATAGCGGAAGGGCAGGCGTAGTCACCGGACATCACCCTGATCAAGTATCGTCCAGAAAAATACGGGCAAGTCGCTCAGAATACGACTCGAAGATCGGGCCGATTCGGCACAAAATTACGACGAGAATCGTCCGTCACATATTCAGAATTCAGCGTACTCCATAGTGACCCGGTTCGTCGTCGCTCGCGGGTTCGGCGAAACAGAGCGCGTCGGCGTTTGCGACCATCCACGGGATCGCCCAGTCGAGCAGCACGTCCTCGGTCTCGACGTCGAGTTCGGCCTCGGGATCGAGCCCCTGGAGGAGGCGCGCGATCTCGTAAACAGAGTACATCGTTTCGGGATCGAGCACCTCATCGGGGGTCCGGAACTCGAAGGGGCGCACGCGGTCGAACGACGATTTCGGTCGGGGCATGCGATCGCTACGTCGAACGGGCCTAAATCCTCGGCGGTGTGGCCGTGCTCGCGGCGCTACTGATGGCTGGGCGGTCGGTTCGGCTCCGTGCCTGGAGCTGTGGCTGGGTGGTCGAGTGCGCCAAAAATCGTGAGTTCGGGAACTACTCGTGGTTCGACGTGGTCTTCTCGAAGTTGTCCGCGGCGGCGTCCCAGTCGACGACCTCGAAGAAGGCGTCGACGAAGCTGCCACGGTCGGGACCGTAGTCGTAGTAGTACGAGTGCTCCCAGACGTCGAGCGCGAGCACGGGATGGGCTCCCCAGAGCGCGCCCTCGTCGTGGTTGTCGACCGCTACATTGCGAAGCTGGTCTGCAACCGGATCGTAGATCAGGAGTGCCCAGCCCGAGGCAGCCGACGCGGCGGCCTCGAACTCGCCCTTCCAGCCCTCGTAGGAGCCGAAGTCCTCCTCGATGCGGTCGGCGAGCTCCCCCGAGGGTTCGCCGCCGCCGTCGGGACTCATGTTCTCCCAGAACATGGTGTGGAGGTAGTGCCCACAGCCGTTGTGAGTCACGTCGCCGAGCGCGCCGCCGGTCGAGCCGTAATCGCCCGACGACCGGTTCTCGGCGAGCGTCTCCTCGGCGCTGTTGAGCCCGTTGACGTACCCCTGATGGTGGGTGTCGTGGTGCCAGTTGAGCACCTGCTCCGAGATGTGCGGTTCGAGCGCGTCGTAGTCGTACGGAAGCGGTGGAAGCTCCGCGTTCGAGTGTTCAGACATGATCAAATCCTCCACCCGGTACATCGACGCGATAGCTGTTAAAGGTTGAGGAATGAGTGATACCATCCCACATGGTCTGTGTCGGCTAACGTTGCTGATGGCGGACGGCGCGCGGGAGTGTGCAGGCGGCGCGAGCCGAGCGAGGGCCGCCGGACGCACGAACGGGGAGCGCAAGCGACCCGTGAGCGCGGAGCGCACGACCCGCGTGAGGGATGAGCGAAGCGAGGGTCGCCAAGCGAACGGGGAGCAAAGCGACCCGTGAGCGAAACGAGCGGAGCGAATCGGTTGGGGAGGCGTGTGGCGGTTGCGGTGCTGGGCGGTGGGTGTCAGCAATCGAACCGCGAACGAGCAACGCGAGTGAGCGGGTGTTTTTAGTCCAGGTTTTTGCGAGGAGCGGTGCGCGAGAGAATGAAATGAGCGAGCGCACCCGACGAAGTAAAAAAGTGGGTGCGGGAGGCGTGTGGCGGTTGCGGTGCGGTTCTCACTTGCGACGGAATCCGCGGTGGTGAGTCTACTCGTCAACAAAACCACCTCGTTCCGGCATCACCCGCTACCGATTTCCGACGGTCTCGTTGCTCTCCATCGGTCATTCGTCGTCGCCGCGCGCCCGCTCAAACATCGCGATCGCTTCCTCGCGGCGCTCGCCGTGGTCGCAGATCGGTGCGGGATACTCGGGGGCGAGCTCCTCACGCTCCTCACTACCGAGTTCGTGCCACGAGTGGATGTCGTCGGGATCGACGCCGTCGAGTTCCGGGACGTACGTCGTGATATACTCTGCGTCGGGATCGTAGCGCTCGCCCTGGGTCATCGGGTTGAAAACTCGAAAATAGGGCTGGGCGTCCGTCCCGGTCGAGGCGGCCCACTGCCAGCCGCCGTTGTCGTTCGCGGTGTCGTGGTCGACGAGTCGCTCGCGGAAGTGGTCGTAGCCCGCACGCCAGTCGAGCAGGAGGTCCTTCGTGAGAAAGGAGGCGACGATCATCCGGACGCGGTTGTGCATGTACGCCTCCACGCGGAGCTGGCGCATGCCGGCGTCGACGATGGGGTAGCCCGTCTCGCCGGCCTTCCACGCCGCGAGGTCCTCGGCGTCGTCACGCCATTCGATCTCGTTTTCGAACTCCTGGTAGTTCCGCGTCACCACGTGCGGGTTGAAGTAGGTGACTTGCGTGTAGAACTCGCGCCAGGCGAGCTCCTCCTGATACGTTTCGATCGCCTCGCGTTCTTCCCCGTTTTCGGCGTCGTCCAGCGCCGCCGCGGTGCGCTCCGTGACCTCACGGATCCCGATGGTGCCGTACTTGAGGTCCTGAGAGAGCCGCGACGTTCCCGCACGCGCGGGATATTCGCGCTCCTCGTCGTACTCGAAGATCGCCGACTCGCAGAACCGATCGAGACGCTCGCGTGCCGCCTCGGTGCCCGCCGGGGGAAGGTTCGTGTCGGGCTCCTCGAACCCCAGCTCGTCGATCTCGGGAAGCGCGTCGCCCGCCACGTCGGCGAGCGCGTCGGCGTCGGGCGTGGGAAGGGGATCGTCCTTCTCGCGGTCGAGCCACTTGTCGCCGAAATAGGAGAACACCGCGTAGGGATCGCCGTCGTTCGTGGTGATGGTGCCTGGCTCGTGATGCACCGCGTCGTGGAACGCCTCGTGGTCGACGCCCGCCTCGTCGAGCGCCGCACGAACCGCCTCGTCGCGCTTCTGAGCGAGGCCCGTGTAATCGTGATTCCAGACTACACCATCGACCCCGTGCTCGTCGGCGAGGTCTGGAAGTTCCTCGGCAGGGTTGCCCCGGACGATGATCAGGTCGCTGCCCCGCTCACGGTACCACTCGCGGAGCCAGGCGAGCGCGTCGTGCAGGAACGCCATCCGTGGCGGAACGGCGTGTTCCAGCACGTCGGGATCGAAGACGAAGACCGGAAGGACGGGACCATCGTCGGCGGCCGCGGCGAGCGCGCGATTGTCCGCCGCGCGGAGGTCGCGCCGGTGCCAGTGAAGTTGCATACGCGGGACAGGAGCGGGTACTTCCTAAACCACCGGGAAGCGGTACGCCGCGTGTGCGGTCCCGATAGGGACGATAGCGTCGGGGTAGACGAGGGCTCCGCTGACCGGCAGGGTCTATGGTGGCGAGTGCCCCGCAGTCGACGCCCGAACAGTTTTGGTACCACGACGCATGATCCGGCGTATGCCGGACGACGACGAACGGCAGCTCGCCGAGGACAGTCCGCCGCGGATGGTGCTGTGCCAGCGCTGTAGCGAGGCGTTCGACTGGCGCGAGGAGTCGTGTCCGCACTGCGGGTGGGAGAAAGCCGAGTGGACCGACGAAGGTCGGTACGGCCTCGCACGATCGGATTGAGCGGCGACTGGCTCAGTCCGCCCCTTCGACGCCGTTGCGCGCCTCGTTGAGTGCCGAACAGATGCTTCCCTGCCCGGTCGCGTTCGTCTTTGCAAGCCGCGCACGATGCTGCACGCGATCGAACTCGTCGGGCGAAATCGGCTCGCCCTCGGGCGTCGCAAACAGCCGGTCCGTCGGGCCGGTCACGAGACCGGTCGCCGCCGCTTTCCGAAGGTACTCGACCACCGGATCCGCCGACACCGACACCACGAGACCACCGTCGGCGAGCGAGACGAGTGTCTGCTCGTCATCGAGGGAGACGTCCGCACGCCGGAGCGCGGCGATCTGTTCGGGGTCGATCCCGGCATCGAGCAGCGCCTCGATCGCGCGGTACTGCCGACCCATCCGGGCCTTCTCGTCGAGCGTTCGTCGCACGTCCGCGAGGCCGTCCTCGGCGTCGGGGAAGGCGTCCTCGAAGGCCAGCCTCTCGTTCACGCCGTGGTTGATCTCGTCTTCGTGCATGTGGTCTCTGAGCCGGACCACGCACTTCTCGACGTCCGGAAGGGCCGACACTTCGTCGCGCGCGCCGGTCGCCATCATCCACGCGAACGCGGGCGAACACCACGCCGTCGGCAGCACGAGCTCCACCGTCACCACGGACGCATCGATGGCGAGGTCGCGGATGTAGTCGAGTTCGACGATCGACTCGTCGAGTTCGGGATCGTCGACTCGATCGAGCCGGTCACGGACGGCGGCCTGTGTCGGACGGGTAGTTGTCGCCATTAGTCGTCGGCGGCGGTCTCCCCGTACTGTTCACCCATGTCGAACTCCGCGCTGATGGCGTCGTCGTGGAGCTCGTCCTTTTTTGCCTCGATGTCGATATCGTAGAGCTCCGCGGCGTTTTCGCCCATGATCTTCTTCTTCACGTCGTGAGTGAGTTCGACACCGAACTCGGCGCGCTGGTCCGCGGTGAGTTCGGCGTCCATCACCGCCTCGACCACCCATTCGGGCTCCCAGAGCGCGTAGTCGCTCCCGAACAAGAGGTTGTCCTCGCCGACCCAGAAGAGGAGCTCGCCCATGATCTCGCCGAACTTCCGCGGGCGTGCATGTGCCATCGGCGCGACGACCGCCAGCCCGCCGTAGACGTTGGTCTCCTGGGCTCCGATGTGGGCGAAGTCGTCGAACCGGGGGAACCCGACGTGCTCGACGATGAAATTGAGTTCCGGGAACGACGTCGCGGCGTCGTCCACGTCGGCCACGTCGAAGGCGTCACGATTCAGGGGGCGGATCGTCGGTCCCTTGTGGGCGTGAATGTTCGTGATTCCCAACTCGGCGCACTTTTCGAGGTAGTCGAACGATTCCTCCGAATCGAGCCGCCACCCTTTCGAGTCGCCGTTCCACTCGGCGGTGTACAGTTTGACACCCTGAATGTCGTGTTCGTCCTTCTGGCGTTCGAGCTCTTCGAGCCCTGTCTCGCCCTCGCGCGGGTCGAATCGTCCGTTGAGGACGAACCGTTCGGGGTACTCCTCCGTGAGGTGGGCGTTGTCCTCGATGGTGTTGAACCCGTCCTCGTAGAACTCGCCGAGATACGTCGGCTGGAAGATGCCCATGTCCGCGTGGCCGTCCCGGAAGAGGTCCTCCACCATCCGATCGGCGCTGTACTGGCGATACTCGTCCATGTCCCAGAGGCGCTCCTCGGGTGTGAACGCCGAGTGATAGTCGTAGAAGCACTGAATGAACTGTTCGCCTCCCTCGTGGACGATGTTCTCCTCGCTCGCATCCCAGTGATGGATGTGCGAATCGATGACGAACACGTCCTCGCCGTCGTGCCGGTACATGGCGAATGATGAATGGTCACACGCAACAATATATCTTTGGCAATTTTTCGGCATAGTCAGCCGTAGTTTCGTTCGGACGGGTTGTGTGGCCGGTTGACGCCACGGATGGACGTCACGAACACTTTTGCCGATGACCGGAGTACCGGTGTGTGCTACCATGCAAGCAGCCAGGCTCCACGAGTACACCGAGGAGATGGACGACGCGCTCGCGATCGACGACGTCGACGCGCCGCAGGTGAGCCGGGCCGATCACGTGGTCGTCGACATCGAGGGGGCAGGCTGGTGCCAGACGGACAACCACGTCATCGAGGGGATGTGGGAGCAGTATATGCCCCAGAATCTCCCGATGATCCTCGGCCACGAGAACGCCGGCACGGTAGTCGAAGTCGGCGACGGCGTCTCGGTGGTCGCGGAGGGCGACCAGGTGATCTGCCACCCGGTAATGACTTGCGGCACCTGCCGTCCCTGTCGGCTCGGCGAGGACATGTACTGTGAGAACGTCGCCTTTCCGGGGCTCAGTACTGATGGGGGGTTCGCCGAGTCGCTGCTCACGAACGAGCGTGCCGTCATCCCGCTGCCCGACGGCATCGACACCACCGACATCGCGCCTCATGCCGACGCGGGCATCACGGCCTACCACGCGGTGAAAAAGGCCGTCGACGAGCTGAATCCGGGCGATCACGCGGTCGTCGTCGGGATCGGTGGGCTCGGCCACATCGGGCTGCAGTGTCTCGACGCGATGAGCGCCACTACCATCACCGCGGTCGATCTCAAGGACGGCGCGCTCGATCTGGCGACCGATCTCGGGGCGCATCACACCGTGAATCCCGACTCGGCGGACGTCGCGAGCGAGATCGAATCGATCACCGACGGCGTCGGCGCACAGCAAGTGCTCGACTTCGTCGGTAGCGACGCGACCACCGCGCTCGCACCCGATGTCGTCGCGGCCGGCGGCGACCACCACGTCGTCGGCTACGGCGGTCACGTCCACGAACCCGCCCAGGCGCTCGTCAACGGCGAGTTCAGCTATCGTGGCACGCTCGTCGGCCAGTACACCGAACTCCAGGAGCTCGTCGCGCTGGTCGAACGCGGCGACGTCGATCTCCGGACCTCTCGGTACGGGCTCGACGAGATCAACGACGTCGCCGCGAAGCTCGAGCACGGCGAGATCGAGGGTCGGGCCGTTATCACGCCCTGAAAGCCCTCGGAACTGCGGGGCCGGTGGCCCGCGCATCCGGCCTCCCTACGGTCGGCCGGACGCCTGACGGCGGTTCCTCGCCCTTATCATGTTGCTCAAAAACGCCGCTGCGCGGCGTTTTTGGCATGCGAAAAATCTCCGATTTTTCAGCACCACCAGGCCTGCATTGCGCGACCCGCGCTGTCGCGTCTGCTCACGGGCCGAGGCGCTACGCGCCTCGTGGCGGCACGCGCTGAAGCCCCCGTCCCTCCCCGTGCGGCCGCGATGAACGCGGCCGCGTGGCTTCCTTCCGCCTCCGCACCGCCAACCGCACAGCACCGCCAGACCGATACCGTTCGAACGCTCATCGCCAGTACGGATCGACTCTATGCTCTGTACACGGTGAATGATACCAGGCGCTATCGAGCTGATGACCTTCGATCAGCAACTCACGGAACGCCCTGCACCTCCCGGTTGAGGAGAACGCGACAACCGAAGAATCAGGAGAACAGCGCGGCGGCAGCGTCGACCGCCGGATCGGTGACGAACCCGAACGCGGGGATCAGCAGCACCGTCACCAGGCCGGCAGCGACGACCGCGGTGTACAGCCCGATCGGGTAGTCGTTGAGCGAGATCTCGCTGGTGGGGTCGTCGAGCCACATCGCCTTCACGACCCGGAGGTAGTAGTACAGCGAGAGCACGCTGTTGACGACCCCGACGGCGGCGAGCCACCAGAACCCCGACCCCACCGCCGCGTAGAACAGGAAGTACTTCGAGAGGAAGCCCGCACCGAGCGGGATCCCCGCGAGGC
Organism: Halococcus agarilyticus; assembly: GCF_000334895.1. Taxonomy (NCBI): domain Archaea; kingdom Methanobacteriati; phylum Methanobacteriota; class Halobacteria; order Halobacteriales; family Halococcaceae; genus Halococcus; species Halococcus agarilyticus. The sequence continues at coordinate 55,052 of NZ_BAFM01000019.1, forward strand.
TAAACATGAACACCGTCATCGCGAGGCACGCGACCGGTGCCTCGCGCCCGAGACCGTTGTAGTCCTCGAACGTCCTCCCCACGGAGCCCCAGTGCTCGACCAGCGCGACGAACAGGAAGGCCCCGGTGTTCATGAACCCGTAGACGAACAGGTGGGTCATGCTCATCCCGAGCACGAACGAGTCCTGCCCGCCGCCGAGCGCCGCGAGCCCGATCAGGACGTAGCCCGCCTGGCCGACCGACGAGTACGCGAGCATCCGCTTCACGTTGTCCTGAGTCGCGGCCGCGAAGTTGCCGAGCGTCATCGTCACGATCGCGAGAATCTGGAAGGCGAGCACCCAGTCGATGCTCGAGGTGATGTCGAGTCCGAACGCCACGATGAACACCCGGAACGCGATGACGAACCCGGCGGCCTTCGAGGCCGACGAGAGGAACGCCGAGATCGGGGCCGGCGCACCCTCGTACGCCTCCGGGGCCCAGAAGTGGAAGGGGACGCTCGCGGTCTTGAACGCGAATCCGCCGAGCACCATCAGCACGCCCATGCCGAGCACGCCCGTGAGCTCGGTCCCGGCGGCGGCCTCGGCGACGTCGCTGAAGAGGAGGCTCCCCGTGGCGGCGTAGACGAGGCTGATCCCGTACGCGAAGATCGCCGAGGAGAGCGCCCCGATCAGGAAGTACTTCAATCCCGCCTCGACGCTGCCACGATTGTCCTTCATGAACGCCACCAGCGCGTACGTCGGCAGCGAGACGAGTTCGAGGCTCACGAACGCGACCGCGAGACTCCCCGCGGAGGCGAGCAGCGTCATCCCGGTCGCGGCGAGCACCACGAGCACGTAGTACTCGGCCTGTTCGGCCTCGCCCGCGAGGTAGTCGTAGCTCGCGATCGTGACGAGCGTCGCGACGCTCGTGAAGATCACCGTGAAGAAGAGGCTCATCCCGTCGACGACGAGCTGACCGTTGTAGAACTGCACGCCACCGTTGGTTCCCGTCCCGGTGACGAGGAGCGCGCCGGCAGCGACGAGCGCGGCCAGCGAGCCGACCGTCGCGGTCCCCGAGAGCAGCGTCCGGTTCTTCGAGCGCGGGTCGACGCTGTCGATCACGAACAGCGCGAGCGCGGTCAGACCGAGCAGCAGCGTCGGCGCGAGCGCGGTCCATTCAGGAAGGGGTGCCATTCAGGCACCACCCCCCAGCAGCGGACCGACCGCGTCCTGGATCATCCCGAAGAACACGTCGGGCGCGGTGCCGAGCCCGATGATGCAGACCACGAGCACCGCGAGCGGCACCACGTCGTGGAAGGCGGCCCGGCCGATCGTGTAGTCCGTGTCGAGCCGGAACTCGCCGAACAGCGTGCGCTGCATCGCGTACAGCAGGTAGCCCGCCACGATCACGATCCCGAACATCGCGATCGCGGTGTAGATCATCGAGCCCGCGAAGTCGGCGGCGAACGAGCCCTGGAAGATGAAGTACTCGCCCATGAAGCCCGCCATGAACGGCAGCCCCATGTAGGCGAAACAGCCCGCGACGAACAGGGTCGTCGTGACCGGCATCCGGTCGGCGAGTCCCGCCATGTCGCCCACCATCCGGGAGTGGGTGGTGTTGTAGATCACGCCGACACACGCGAACAGCAGCCCCGAGATGAGCCCGTGAGAGATCATCTGGAAGGTCGCCCCGCCCAGCCCGAACTCGGTGTACGCCACGAGGCCGAGAATGACGAACCCCATCGACGAGATGGAGGAGTACGCCACGATCCGTTTGAGATCCTGCTGGGCGAGTGCGAGCATCGCGCCGTAGATCACGCTCACCACCGCGAGGATCGCGATGTAGGGCGCGAGCGTCGAGGCCGTCTCGGGCGAGCGATCGTG